>JBDTNM010000046.1:0-16866 GCA_039933735.1 bacterium
TGTTCGGCAAGGCCGTCGAGGAATGCCTTGTGGCTGCCGCCGTAGAAGGGTTCGATGAAGAGGACGCGGGCCATGCCCAGATGCTACATGTGGCCGAGTTCGGCGAGCTTGAACAAGGCGTCTTCGAATTCGGTGTCTTCCGGGTTCACGGACTTGTACTGGCTAACGCAGTGGCCGCCGTACTTCTCTACGAGGTACCAGTCGTCGTCGATGATGAAATCGGGATAGGGCTGAACGCGGGGGTCTTTGTCGAACATGCCATCGACCCACTCAGAGAGCCCGTGCATGTGGACCACGCGTTCGACGTGAGCGAGCCCGCTGGCCGACCAGACGTAAACGCCGTGACCTGCAGCCTTGAGTTTCTGCATGGCCTCGTGGGCGCCGGGGCGGAGGGCGTTCGTGTGCTGGTCGATGAACACCAGAGTGTGGTCAACATCGAAAAAGACGTTCAGAAAGCGTCGTTCGCCCGTCTCAGTCGTCGGCTCGGGGACGGATTTCGCCACGGGCTAGGTCGCCTCAGAGACGTCGAGGCCCCAGACGGGGCGGAATCGCCAGGTACGGATGCCTTTGACGGAAATCTTGTGCTTTTTCAGCAGTTCTTTCGTCTCCGGGACCATCCCGGCCGGGACGTACACGTACAGGTCGCCGACTTTCGAGAGAGGAAGCCAGCGGTGTTCGGCGGTTTCGTCGTTGACGGTGTCTGGCGTTTCCACTTCGGCCATCATCATGAGCCACTGACCGGGGCGGCGGACGACGACGATGTCCGGGAAGAGATCGACCCCGCCGTCTTCACCGACAGCCATCTTCTGCTTGGGAATGTTGACCAGCGTGTCGAAGTCAGGTCCGAGCGGTCCCGGGAAGGGGAACTTCACCTTTGCGATTTCGGCAACGGCCCCCTGGTGACGCAACTCAGAGAGGTATTTTGCAGTCACAGGTAACCCTCCAGAATCGGCCTTGTCACCGATTCTACGAACGAGGCATCGAAGGCGCGAGCAGGTGGCTGCATGTCAGCGCCAACCCATCGCCGGGGCGACGTGCTTGAGGATGTTTTCGATCACGTGCGCGTTGTAGTCGACGCCCAGCGTGTTTGGCACCGTGAGCAGGAGTGTGTCGGCCGCGGCGATGGCGGTGTCTTTCCGCAGTTCTTCGATAAGGCGGTCGGGTTCTGCGGCGTAGCTTCGCCCGAAGACGGCCCGCATATTGTCAATCACGCCCGTGTGGTCGCTTTCGGGGCGTCCGCTGCCGAAATACATCCGGTCCTCGTCCGTTGTCAGGGCGAAAATTGAGCGGCTGACCGAAGCCCGCGGCTCACGCGCATGTCCGGCCGCTTTCCAAGCCTCCTGGAATTTCCGGATTTGGGTTGCCTGCTGCACATGCAACGGCTCGCCGGATTCATCTCGCTTCAAGGTCGAACTCTGAAGGTTCATCCCCTGCCCGGCCGCCCACTCGGCTGTCGCGTCAGACGCCGCGCCCCACCAAATACGGTCGCCCAGGCCTGGCGAGTGGGGTTCGAGGCGGAGCAGGCCGGGCGAGTTGGCGAACATCGGCTTCGGGTTGGGCCGGGCGAATCCGGTGCCTTTCAGCAACTCGAGAAACGTGAGCGCATTGGCTCGCGCCATATCCTGATCGGTCTCGCCTTCCGCGGGCGCGTATCCGAAGTACCGCCATCCCTCGATCACTTGCTCCGGCGAACCGCGCGAAATGCCCAACTGCAGCCGCCCGCCTGCGATCAGGTCGGCCGCTCCGGCGTCTTCGATCATGTAGAAAGGGTTCTCGTAGCGCATGTCGATCACGCCGGTGCCGATCTCGATTCGCCTCGTCCGGGCCCCAACAGCCGCCAAGAGGGGAAACGGCGAGGCCAACTGCCGCGCGAAGTGGTGCACCCGGAAGTACGCGCCATCGGCTCCCAGCGCCTCCGCCGCCTCCGCCAGCTCGATCGATTGCTGGAGCACCTCGGCCGCCGAGTGCACTTTCGAGCCGGATTCCAACGACCAGTGGCCGAACGACAAGAAACCGATCTTCTTCACTGGATCCAGTGTGTCGCATGGGAGTCGCTGCTGCTCGTGTGGCTGCGCGGCCCAAACTGCCCGGACGGGCCGCCCGAGGCAGTCCCAGGATCGGTCAATGCTACGGGCCGGCTTTCGCGACTTCCGGCTTCACGAGATTGCGGAACTGGGCGAAGTTCGCCCTGAACTTGTCGGCGATCATCTCGTAGGTCCGATCGTATTCGGCCTTGTCAGCCCAGCAATCTCGAGGACTCAGAAGATGCTCGTCAACTCCTGGAGCGGTCGTAGGCACTTCGAAGCCGAAGACCGGGTCGACGCGGAAGGTCACTTCGCTGAAGCCGTCGTTCAGGATCGCCCGAACCATTTTGCGCGTCTCCTGGATGGAGATGCGCTTGCCGGTGCCGAATTTGCCGCCGGTCCAGCCGGTATTGACCAGCCAGATTTGCGCGCCGGTCATCTGGAGGCGCGTCTCGAGAAGGTCGGCGTATACGGTGGGGTTGAGGGCCATGAACGGTGCGCCGTAGCAGGGGCTGAACGTCGTCTCCGGATCGGTGACGCCCATTTCTGTTCCGGCGAGCTTGCAGGTGTAGCCGCTGAGGAAATGGTAGAGGGCCTGATCGGGAGTCAGCCGGGCGATAGGCGGGAGCACACCGTAGGCATCCGCGGTCAGGAGGATGACATGGGCCGGGTGGGGGGCCACCTGGTTTTCGAAGACGTTGCGCAGGGATTCGAGCGGATAGCTGCCGCGGGTGTTCTCCGTTACCGAGTCGTTGTCGAGGTCAGCCTCGCGCGTATCGGTGTCGAAGATGACGTTTTCGAGGATGGTCCCGAACTCGCTGGTCTGTTCGAAGATGTCGGGCTCGGCTTCCCTGGAAAGGCGAATCGTCTTGGCGTAGCAGCCGCCTTCGATGTTGAAGATGCCGGTCTCGGTCCAGGCATGTTCATCGTCGCCAATGAGGAGGCGTTCGGGGTCGGTGCTCAGGGTGGTTTTGCCGGTGCCGGAAAGGCCAAAGAAGAGGGCTGACTTGCCTGTTCGGGCGTCGATGTTCGCCGCCGAATGGAGCGAGAGGACGCCTTCGAGCGGAAGGTAGTAGTTCATGGCCGTGAAGACGGACTTCTTCATTTCGCCTGCGTAGGCGGAGCCGGCGATGAGAATGACGCCTTCGGTCATGTTTAAGGCGACCACTGCATCGCTGCGGATTCCGTCGGCTTCGCCGCCGAGTTGCAGGAACGGGCAGTGAATGATGGTGATGTCTGGCTCGGAATCGGCGGGCTTGGGCGAGGACGGGATGAACATCGTCCGGGCGAAGAGTGAGTGATAGGCCTGTTCGGTAATGACGCGGACGGTGCGTTGGTGATCGGGGTCCTGGGCAACGACGCAGTCCTGAAGATAAATATCCCGGCCCTTGAGGTACGAAATCGCGCGCGTCCGGAGCCGCTCGAACGTGTCCACCGTCATCGGCTGATTGTGGTTTCCCCACCAGACGTCTTCGGAGATATCCGGCGTCTTGACAACGTATTTGTCCTTGGGGCTGCGGCCGGTGCGTTCGCCGCTGTAAACAGCGAAGCTTCCGCCCTGAAGGAGCTTGCCTTCGTTGCGTTTGACCGCGTGTTCGTACAGCACGGGAACGGAGAGGTTGTGATAAACCTCGGCGGCGTTAGCGAGAATGAGGCTGGCGACGTTGTTGGGGGCCTGTGAAATCACCATGGTCGGCTGCTTCCGGGGCCAGTTGCCCACGTCTTAGAGTACGACGAGATAGTGCCCCTGTGAATACCTGAGGGTCGAGCTATAGTTGAGAGCAATAGCCTGCAAGGTGAAATCGATAGGCGTTCAAGCGGAAGTTCAACCGACAACCCTAGACGGCAACTCCGACGCCATTGCCTTTGACGAGCTCCATAAGGGAATCGACCTGGCGTGAGAGCTGGAGGAATTCCGGACCGTAGGCAGGGACCTCGCCGAGGTCGAGCGGTACGACGTAGCCCGCGAGCAGGCCATTTGCCGTGACGAAACGGTCAGCCGCGGCGACGACGCCGGCAAGGGATACTTCATCGATGTCAGTCTTGTGGTGCCGCGCGACGGCTTCCTGAATTTCGGTTGGGAGGTTCCAGCGTTTGGCGAGGAGGCCGCCAACTTCGGCGTGGTCGGCGCCGAGCAGTTCCACTTCTACTTCTTCGAGGCTGACACTGCGCGACATTGCCTGGGCAATCGCCTGGTCGAGGGCAGTCGCGTCTGCGTAGAACATGGCGAGCCGGCCCATGTTGTGGAGAATGCCGGCCGTGAACGCGCTCGGGACATCGAGCCGCCGGCTCTTGCCAGCGAATTCCGCAGCCTTGAAGGCGACGGCGATGGAGTGTCTCCAGAAGACTTCAATGCGGAAGAGAGCGTTCAGCGCGTCCGGCGAGTAGGCGCCGGCGATGGCGCCGCTGATCGCCATGTTTCGTGCCTGGACGAAACCGAGCGTGACGAGCGCTTCCTGGACCGAGGTGATTTCGCGCGAGCGCCGATAGGCGGCTGAGTTCACGACGCGCAGGAGCCGGCCGCTGAGGCCGGGATCGGATGACACGACGAGGGCAAGGTCCGAAGCCGAAGACCTGGGATTTTGGGCTACTTCCATGACGCGAATGGCGACGGCCGGCAAGGGAGGCAGCGCTTCCATGGCAGCGAGAATGGACTGGGCTCGACTCACGGGTTCGGGCTTGGCGGGCATACGTGCCCCTCCGGTCTCAGGCGTTGCTTTGAGTGTCAGCCCAAGTGCCTACCGGTACGATCAGGGAGTACCCGCATCCTCTCTCCAAACACCCCAACGTCACCCGGATGGTTCGGACCACATGGCCCCGTTGGTCGCATCGTTGCGGGTGGGCCGGCGAGGGCCATCGCGCAAAATGTCGATCACTTCGGACCAGACTGATGCGAAGGCCAGCGGCGCTCCCAACCGGTCCTCTGCTTCCTCAACTGTCATCGAGTCCAGGAACTTTTCTCCGAAGTAGTCGAGGCTGGGGCGGGGGAGGATGAACAGATCCGGAGTTTCGCCCGCGAGCTGCTCCACATAATCCTTGCCGCAGATCAGTCCGCTGACGTTCACGCGCTCGCCGAAGACCGTGTTGGTGACGCCTCGGACTTCGATAGAGGCGCCGGTTGCTTCAGCTGCTTCGGCCGCCACTCTGGAAAGCCTCGGAGCAATCAGCGCGGCGGTGCCGATGACGACTCGCTTGCCGCTTGCCATGCCCGGTGAAGCTTTGCGGCGAGCCCGGGACCAGTCATCGAGCATCGTCCGGACCATGCCGATGCCGTTCTCGTACTGGGGAAAGCCGTCGTAGGCCACGCGGCCCGGAATGTCCGCATCGGCTGTGACGTAGAACTCATCGCTGCACTGCACGATGGTCGCCCCGAAGCGTTTGCGGAATTCCTTCTGAAACGGCGCCAGGACCGCGAGAATGGCACGGGCTGATTCGGGTGTCGGGCGGACCAGTTGGATTCCGTCGCGTTTGAGCGACCAGTCCTCGAGCTTTGGGCTGGCGCCGACGGGCACCACGGAGATGGTCTGCACTGTCGGGTACAGTTCACCGAGGTCGCGGATGGAGCGAGCAAGGTGCTCGCCATCATTCACTCCCGGGCAGAGGACGATCTGGGTATGGGCGCGAATGCCCAGTGTCCCCAGGCGTTTGAGCTGTTCGATGATGTCCGGGGCGGTGTCGTTCGAAAGCATGTGACGGCGGAGTTCGAGTTCGGTGGCGTGGACGGATACGTTCAGGGGGCTCAGGCGTTGCTCGTCGAGGCGCTCCCAGTCGGCTTCTTCCAGGTTCGTGAGGGTGACGAAGTTGCCGTGGAGGAAGCTGAGGCGGTAGTCGTCGTCCTTCATATAGAGCGTCTTGCGCATGCCCTTTGGGAGGCCCTTGAGGAAGCAGAAGAAGCAGTTGTTGTTGCAGAGCGTGACTTCGTCCCAGGTGGCGCGCTCGAATTCGATGCCGAGATCCTCATCGATGTCTTTCTCGAAAATGACCAGGTCGTCGAGGCCATTCGCCTTTTTGATGGCTACTTCAACTTCGTGGCCCGTGACGTAGAACTGGAAGTCCACGACATCGCGGAGGACGCGCCCATCGACCGAAACGATTGCGTCGCCGGCCTCGATCCCGGCTTCATCGGCGAGGGAACCGGGCGTGACCGCCGAAACCTGGCCGGGGGCGGGAGCTTTGTTCATTGCAATCCATTGTGCTGCACACGCCGAGCGGGGTCGAAGCGCGAGAGTTTCGCCGCTCTGGCGCATACTCCGTGCATGTCAGAACTCAGCGACCAACTTTGGGCCATGCTCATCGAAATCCGCGGCGTGGAAGAGAGCGGTTCGAGCTTCTCCGGTGGGACTGGATTGTGGGCGAACGGCACGGAGGTCGCATACCTGCGGGCCGAGCATGCGCTCGAACTGCGCCTGACGAAAAAGACCATCCAGCAGATGAAGCGCCAGCTCAAAGCTTCGCCCGGCATCGAAGTCCGGGGGGCGTCGGATTGGATCACGATCCGGTTCGAGTCGGTCGATGAGTTTGAGAACATCCTCGGACTCGCGGAGCAGGCGGTAGCCGCGCAGCGCTGAGCGAAGTCAGGCCGTCGCGAGCGCTTTGATTCGCATTTCGACTTCGTCGATGGAGTAATCCGGGGTCGAGGCGCCGGCGGTGAGGCCGATTCTATTCATGCCCCGGAACCAATCCGCTTCGAGTTCGTCGGCACCCTCCACCTGGTGGGCCGTGGTGCCCTGCTCTTCACAGACTTCTTTCAGGTGGCGGGTATTGGCGCTCTTCTTGCCGCCGACCACGACCATTACGTCGACCGTTGCGGCGAGGGCGGCGGCGGCCTCTTGCTGGCCCGTGGTGGCATGGCAAAGGGTGTTCACGACGTGCATTTCAAAATTGCGATCGCGGCCGAGCAACATGAGGTTGGAAACGAACCTGGCGAAGTCTTCCATCTTGTGCGTGGTCTGGACCATTACCGCGACTTTGTTGGGGAAGCCGCCGGGGAACTCGTCGACGAGCTTCCGAAGTGTCTCGATGTCGGCACTGGGGGCGATGGTTGCGTGCGAAAGACCGGTCTTGTCGAGGGTCCAGCCCATGATGCCGCGCACTTCCTTGTGGCCGGGGTCGCCGAAGATGACGACATGCCAGCCATCGCGCACGAACTTCTGCCCGTAGCGCTGGGCGCGGGTGACGATGGGGCAGGTGGTGTCGATGATTTCGAGGCCGCTGGACTGCAGCTCCTTCATCGCCCGTTCACCGACTCCGTGAGCGGTGATTGCCACGCGGCCTTTATCCACACGGGCGGCCGTTGAGGCGCCGATGTCGCCGTCTACTTCATCCGGCCCAGGCAGTTGGATGACGCCGTTGCGTTGAAGGCTGCTGACGACGTGCGGGTTGTGGACGATTTCGCCGACGCTGAAGACTGGCCGGGCGGGACTCGCTTCGTCTTCCATGATCTGCACGGCGCGGCGCACACCCATGCAAAACCCCATCTCACTCGCCCGAATTACTTGCACCATCTAAACCGCCTTCGGATTGAGTATAGGGAGCGATGTATTGGGGAGGTAACTGTGCCTGGATGGCCGTGACGATGCGCGCGGTGAGTTCGCTCACCTGTTCCTCCGTCGGCCGGCGTACTGCTTCCAGGTGGATGGGCTCACCTACGCTGACGCTGAAGCGTGGCCGGCGGAGGAGGACGAGGGGATTCCTCAGCTTTTCGGTCCCGGTCATCGCGCAGGGGAGCACCGTTGCTCCGGAGCGCAAGGCGATGAGGGCGGTGCCGGGGTGGACTGGCCCCATATAGCCCGTGCGGCTGCGATGGCCTTCAGGGAACATGCCGAGCACGCCGCCCTTTTTCAGGATCCGCTCGGCAGTCAGCATGGCGCCAAGGTCCGCATCGAATCGGCGCACGGGGAATGCATCCCAGAGTTTCACAATGGCGCCGAACGGCATCTTGAAAAGCTCGACTTTGGCCATGAAACGGATTCGGCGCCTCGCGACGCCTGCCCCGAGGATCGGCGGGTCGGCGTTATTCAGGTGGTTCGAGACGATCAGGACGGCACCGGACGCAGGGACGTTTTCGCGGCCCGTGACATCCCAGCGAACGATGAGGCGGAGCAGGAAGCGAAGCAGGTATGTGCAGCCCCAGTAGAACGGCGGCGCGAAGGTCTGCCAGCCGATCGACTTCAAGCGGTTAGTCAGGCGTTTGCGCATGCAACCTGCTCCAGCACACGGGCTACGACTTCGTCGAGGGTCAATTCGCTGGTATCGATGACGATCGCATCAGGCGCGATGTAGGTCTGGGGCGAATCGAGTTGGTCACGGCGAGAGAGTTCCTTGTGGGATTCGCGGGCGTGGTCCTCGTGGACGATTCCCCGCTCCGTATTGCGCCGACGGGCGCGTGCTGCCTCATCGGCTTCGAGGTAGAACTTCAGCGCGGCATCCGGGACGACGACCTGCCCGATGTCCCGGCCCGCGAGGACGGTGTGGCCGCGAGCGGCATAGTCGCGCTGCTGCTTTCGCATTTGGGCGCGAACGGGATCGAGCCGTGCGTAGGAACTCACGTTGCGTTCGATTTCGCGGTCGTGGAGGAGGGCGGTGACGTCTTCGCCGTCGATGTAGATGTGGGCTTCCGGTTCATCACCCAAAGTCAGCGACAAGGCTTTGGCGAACCGAGCACATGCCTCGTCTGTCGGGGGAACTTTTCGGCGGAGGGCGGCCAGCGTGAACGCGCGGTACATCAAGCCCGTGTCGAGGAACGAATAGCCGAATCGCGAAGCGAGAACGCGGCCGATCGTTGACTTTCCGGAGGCAGCCGGGCCATCGATTGCAATGCAGTCGGTACGGTTTTCAGACATCCGACGGATTGTACGAGCGCGGATCAGTGCCCGCGATCCTGGAACTCACTTGTCGATGCCTTCGCGTTTGCCGCCGGCTGCGATGTACAGCGCATCGACTTCGTCGTCGGAGATTTCGCGAAAGGCGCCGGAGCCGAGGTTGCCGAGTGAAAGTGGGCCGATGCGAATGCGGCGGAGGAGCACGACCCTTCGGCCGATTGCGGTCATCATTCGCCGGATTTCGCGGTTCTTGCCTTCCTTGAGGCCAACGACCAGCCATGTGCTGGCATCGCTTTCGTCCATCGCGGGCATAACGGCGGCGTGGACGGAAGAGGCGCGAAGGCGGTCTCCTGCGTCGTCGATCCCGCGGACCAGGCGTTCGAGGTCTTTCTTGGCGGGCATTGCATCGATGCCGACCAGGTACTCCTTTTCGACCTGGTAGCGCGGGTGCGTGAGCAGGTCTGTGAGGTGGCCATCGTTGGTCAGGATGACCAGCCCTTCGCTATCCATGTCCAGTCGGCCGACGGGATGGAGTTGCATACCGGCAATGGGGACGAGGTCGATGACGGTATCGCGGCCCTCTTCGTCGCGGACTGTTGTGACGAAGCCGGCGGGCTTGTGGAGGGCGAAATAGCGGTAGCGGCCTTTCACGACGGGTACGCCGTCGACCGTGATTTCATCGACTTCGAGGTCCGCGCGTGCTCCAAGAGTGTCCTGAATCTCTCCGTTCACAGCGACCCGCCTGGCGAGGATCATCTCCTCTGCGACGCGGCGAGAAGCGACGCCAGCGTTTGAGATGATTTTCTGGAGGCGTTCCTCAGGCAACAGACACTCCCGACTCGAACTCACTGTGACGTTCGTTGGCGCGTTGGGTTCGGTGAGATTCGACCATAGTGCAGAGCGTGAGGCATGCAAGGCCGTGGCGGAAGCGCGGATTTGAGCCGGAGAGTGAGCATGCCGGCGGACGCAGGCGGACGGCGTGGCGCGCCGAGAACTCAAGTTCCGGACCAAGGGGAGTTGACTCTCGCCTTGCCAGAGACCCTAGAGTCACGGCAAGGGGGACGAGACTTGCTCAGGATTGGTGATTTTGCCCGCCTCGGACAGGTGACCGTCGCGACGCTTCGGCACTACGACGAGTTGGGCCTCATGCGGCCGGCACGGGTGGACGACGCCACTGGCTATCGGTTTTACGGAGTCGCGCAGCTTACGGACCTCAACCGAATCCTGGCACTCAAAGACCTCGGCTTCTCGCTCGGCCAGGTGAAAGAAGTCCTGGCGGGTGTCACGACCGAAGAGTTGCGCGGAATGTTGAAGTTGAAGCAGGCCGAGGCAGCTCACGACATGGCGGAGGCACAGGCCCGACTCAATCGCGTCGCCGTGCGCATCGCTCAAATGGAACAGGAGAACGAAATGCCCGATTACGAAGTGGTCCTGAAGGAAGTGCCGCCGATCCTGGTTGCGTCTCGACGGGTGACCATTCCGACCAACGACCAGGTGCCCGTCGTGCTTGGGGCTGCTTTCGGCGAGGCCTACGGGCTCGTGAAGGCAACGGGAGCGCGGGAAACCGGCCCCTGCATCGCTGTTTGGCACCAGCCAGCGGATGTCTTCACCAACGAGGATGCCGAGGCCATCGTCCAGATCGACCGGCTCGTGCCTGGAAATGAGCGCGTGGCGGTGTACGAGTTGGCGGGCGGACTGGTGGCGTCCGTGTTGCACCGGGGAGATTTCACGAATTTCATCCAGGCTCACGCGGCCCTGTTGAGTTGGATTGAGGCGAACGGCTACGAATCACTCGGGACCTACCGCGAGGTGTATCTGCAAGAGGCGGCAGAAGGGGTAGAAGCAGCAACGGAGGTGCAGTACCCGGTCGTTGCCCCGAAGCCGTGACAGCCTTTCTGACCGGCGACCAGCAACAGCGCTGGGTCACGCGGTAAGCGGGGGAACCTCGAGCCTGAGGAGACGGGCGGCGTTGCCTCCGCAGATCAAATCACGGTCCGACTGCGTCAGGCCGGGCACGCGTTCGATAAGCGTGACCGGCTCGTCTTCGCCCATGTCGAACGGGTAATCGGTGCCGAGCAAGACGTGGTCGACGCCCATGCTGTCGACAAGCGTTCGAACGCTCTCCGGGGTGTAGACGACGGTGTCGACGTAAACCTGACGCAAGAACTCGCTCGGTGGCCGGTCGATGTGGAGGCGACACTCTGGCCGGACCTTCCAGGCGTGGTCGAGGCGGCTGGAACTGAACGGCAAGTAGCCGCCACCGTGGGCAACGATGACCTTCAAGGAGGGATGCCGCTGGAGCACGCCGTTGAAGATGAGGCTGGATAGAGCGAGCGTTGATTCGGCCGGGTGTCCAACGGCGTTGCTGAGGTAGAAGTCGCGGAAGCGTTCACCGTGGGAAAAGCCCAGGGGATGGATGAAGACCACGAGCTGGAGCGCGGCCGCAGCCTCCCAGAACGGTGCCATTTCCGGGTCTCCGAGTTCGGCGCCTGCGACGAAGGTCGAAATTTGAACTCCTCGCAAGCCTAACTGAGTGGAGGCGTGTTCAAGTTCGGCGGCCGCGGCGCGGGGATCCTGAAGAGGCACCGCGCCGAGGCCTACGAGTCGTGCAGGGTTCTTCGCCACCAGTGCGGCAATGTGTTCGTTTTGGAGTCGGGCGAGACGGGTGCCAAGCGTGGGTTCGGCCCAGTAGAACTGTTGCGGGGAAGGAGAAACCGCCTGGATGTCCACTCGCGAGCGGTCCATGCGGTTGAGGCGTTCTTCAAGAGATGTCAGCGCGAGACCGTATTGCTCCCGGCCCAGGTTGCGATTGTGGGCGAGCGATGCTTCGTTACTGAAGAAGCTCGCGGCATCGTATTCGGGCTTAAAGACAGTCTCGATGAGCGGCGCGATGGCGGGCGCCTGAGCGGCATGGCAGTGAATATCGATAACCGGCGGCATGTTTGGCCTCCAGGCGGAAGTGAGGCGGAGCTTACGCCGGAGGTGGGCGCTATTCGTCGGCTGGGTCTGGGGCGAATGCTGATGACTCACGAACGATCGGCCTGCTACCATTTCGGGAGCGTTAAGAGGGCGACCGGCGCCCGGCAACCTGGTAAGCCTCCAAGGTGCCAAGACGACGCGGTCCTTTCAGCCAGACATGGTGGAAGGGCAACAAAAGGCGGGCCTTTCGCGGAAGGGCTCGCCCCTCGCTGCTGAGGGGCAATTACGCGTTGGGCGTTGCCACCCTCACCGGAGCTGCGAGGGGTTTCTTTGCCGCGAGCACTGGACAGAAGGGCAACAATGGCAGAACGCAAACTCCTCACGTCGGAATCGGTAACCGAAGGTCATCCCGACAAAATGTGCGACCAGATCTCCGATTCGGTACTCGATTCGCTGCTGGCCCAGGACCCCATGTCGAGGGTCGCCTGCGAGACAGCTACAACGAACGGCCTCGTCCTCGTGATGGGCGAGATCACCACCAACGGCTATGCAGACATTCCCAAGCTCGTCCGTCAGACGGTGTTGGATATTGGTTACGACTCTTCGGCCAAGGGCTTCGATGGCGCGACCTGTGGAGTGATGGCCGCTATCAGTGGCCAATCACCCGACATCGCGCAGGGAGTGGATTCGCGCGACCCGCTCGAGACGGGCGCGGGCGACCAGGGAATGATGATGGGCTTCGCGTGCAGTGAGACGCCCGAGAAGATGCCCCTGACTATCTCCCTCGCGCACAAGCTGACGCGAAAGCTGGCGGAAGTGCGGAAGAGCGGCGAACTCGACTGGGTCTGGCCCGATGGAAAGTCCCAGGTGACGGTGGAGTACGACGAGAAATGGAACCCGATCCGGGTCGACACCGTCGTGATTTCGACGCAGCACAGCCCTGATGTCGAGAGTCAAGAATTTATCCAGGCGCAGGTGACGAAACACGTCATTCAGCCGGTTGTGGGCGGGATCCTCTCGACGGACGCGACAATCCACGTGAACCCGACCGGGCGATTCGTCATCGGTGGGCCACGCGGTGACGCGGGCGTCACGGGCCGCAAGATCATCGTCGACACGTACGGAGGCGTGGGCCGTCATGGCGGTGGCGCCTTCAGCGGCAAGGACCCGACCAAAGTTGACCGGTCGGGCGCCTACGCGGCTCGCTGGGTTGCCAAGAACATCGTCGAAGCAGGGCTCGCGACGCGATGCGAGTTCATGCTTTCCTATGCGATCGGCGTGGCTCAGCCGACATCGATTGGCATTGAGACGTTCGGCACTGGCGTGGTGGAAGACTCGGCCATCCTGGCGGCGGTGCGGAAACACTTCGATCTGCGGCCAGGCGCGATCATCCAAGAACTGAATCTGCGGCGTCCGATTTACCGGCAGACGGCGGCTTACGGACATTTCGGGCGTCTCGATCTGGATTTGCCGTGGGAAGACACTTCACGCGCCGCTGACCTCCGAACAACCGCGGGCCGCTAGACTTCGAGCGTGGACGCAATTTTGCTCGTTGGGGGGCTCGGGACCCGGCTACGCCCCCTCACCTACTCGCGGCATAAGAGCCTGGTGCCGCTGCTCAACAAGCCGGCGATCGAGTACCTGTTCGAATGGTTGGCGGGCTGCGGCATTGAGCGGGTGGTTCTCGCGCTGGGACAGATGAACGAGGACCTGGCTACGGCGTATCCGCCCGGAAGCCGCAAAGATATCGAACTGATTTCGATCATTGAGTCCGAGCGACTGGAATCGGGCGGGGCGATTCGGAATGCCGTGCAAACGGCGGGTATCCGCGATCGGTTCGTGGTGGTGAATGGCGATGTCTACGTCGACTTCGATTTCGCGCCAGCGCTGGAGGCCCATGTCGCTCGCCAGGCAGACCTGACGATGGCGTTGACGCCGCTCGCGGATGTTTCGGCGTACGGCGTGGCGGTTTGTGATGCGAGCGGTCTGATCACGGGGTTTGTGGAAAAGCCGCCGCCTGGGACAGAGCCGGGCAAGCTGGTGAACGCGGGCGTTTGGATTTTCGAGCCAGGACTGGTAGACGAGATTCCAGCGGGTGCCGTACGAGTGGAGGAAACGCTGTTTCCCTCGTTGGTTGCTCGCCGGCGAACTGTTTTGGGATATGAATTCGCCGGACGGTGGGCGGACCTGGGGACGGCCGCGCGCTACCTCGGGCTTTCGAAAGAGCTGCTGCAATTTCACAACGACGTTGCCGCCGGCGCCAAACTTTCGGCGACCGCCAACGTGACCGGGACCGCCGTGGGGGCCGGTTCGCAAATCGCGATGGGTGCGACGGTGCAGTCGTCGATCCTGTGGGAGAACGTTTCGATTGGCCCCGGGGCGCAGGTGAGCGAATCGATCCTCGCGGACGGCGTGATCATCGGGGCCGGGGCAGTGCTTTCGGGTGTCATCGCCGGCAGGGGCGCCAACGTAAGTGCGGGCGTGACCGTGCCGAATGGAACGACGCTTGAGCCTGGTGCTCGCTATGATGGTGTCCGATGACCGAAAACCCGGTTCACTTTGGTACGGACGGCTGGCGGGCCCTCACCGCCGAGACGTTCACTTTCGAAAACGTGATGGCCTGCGCGCAGGCAACAGCTGACCACTTCGCCGAAACGTATGGCAAGGCGCGCCTGGTCGTAGTCGGCTACGACACACGATTCCTGTCGAGCGAGTTCGCGCTGGCGGTAGCGCGGGTGATGGCAGGAAACGGATTTCGGGTGCAGTTGGCGGACAAGCCGGCGCCGACGCCTGCTTTGAGCTACCGAATCATCGAAGCGCAGGCATGCGGCGGGTTGATCGTCACAAGTTCACATAACCCCTACAACTGGAACGGCATCAAGGTGAAGCCGCATTACGGTGGTAGCGCGAGCCCCGAGATTGTTGCCGACATCGAGAGGCGGGTGCCGGACATCCTCGCGAAGGCCGGTTCGGTGAAGCTCGTGCCCTCAACTTCCGACGATATCGAACGGTTCGACCCCATTCCGGGCTACCTTGCGACGGTGGCCTCTAAGGTCGATATGCCACGCCTGAAGGCTGCCGGACTGCGGGTGGCGATCGACCCGATGTACGGGGCCGGCATAGGCCTGTTCGACCAGCTTCTTTCTGGCGGGAAGACCACAGTCACTGAGATTCATTCGGAACGGAACCCGGCGTTTCCGGGGATCCGCGCCCCCGAGCCGATCGATTCGAACCTGGGCGAATTCATGTTGCTGATGTCGACCAAACGGTTCGACATCGGAATCGCGAACGATGGCGATGCGGACCGCGTTGGTTTAGTGGATGAGTCGGGAAACTACGTCGATCAGCTTCGAGCGTTCGCGCTGCTGGTGAACTACCTGCTCGGGGAGCGCGGGCTGCGCGGCCCGGTGATCAAGTCCGTCACTACGACCAACATGGCCGCGATTCTTGCCAAGCACTACGGGGTCGACCTCTACGAGACGCCGGTGGGTTTCAAGCACATTGGCCCGTTGATGATGGAGAAGGACGCGCTTATCGGAGGCGAAGAAAGCGGCGGCTATGGCTTCCGTGGCCATCTGCCAGAGCGCGATGGCATCCTCGCCGGACTGTACCTGCTGGACTATGTCGCCGCGACCGGAAAGCCTCCTTCGGAGTTGTTGCAACGCGTTTTCGCGATCACCGGCGAGCATTACTACGAGCGCATCGATGTCGCCCTTGAGGCTGGTTCCAACGAACGCTTCAAGTCGATCCTGGATGCGGCGAGACCGACTGAGTTAGCGGGACATCCGATTTTGAGTTCGGACCGTGTGGATGGCTGGCGGTTCTTCATCGATGACGGCTGGTTGTTGTTCCGGCTTTCCGGGACAGAGCCGCTCCTGCGGATTTACACCGAGGTGAAATCAAAAGGCATGGTCCGCCAGGTGCTGGATGCAGGAAAGCAACTGGTCGGACTGCCTGTTTGAGCCCCCTAGACAACCGTGCGACCTATTCGCTCGATAGTGATGGAATGTTTGATCACGTGGAGCGACTCGGGACCGAGTTCGAACTCGCATGGCATCGTTCAGCGAGGATGCCCGACCCCGGGGTTTCGCCGAAGTCCGTCGCGCTGGCCGCGATGGGCGGATCAGCTTCGGCGGCGGATTACTTCGTCGGACTGATAGGCGATGGGAGGCGGATTCCCATCGAGGTTGTTCGTGACTACGCGCTTCCGGGCTACATCGGGGAAGGGAGCCTCGTCGCCGCCGTTTCGTACTCGGGAACGACAGAGGAAGCGTTGGCGTGCTACGCAGAGGCACGAAAGCGAGGCGCCAGTTTGTTCGCTATCACCAGTGGCGGCGAACTCGGCGCGATTGCTGCGTCGAACGGTGACGGCTATTTCATTATCGACTACTCGGCACCGCCCCGGGCGGCTTTGGGGCATATGCTGGCGGCCGTGCTTCGGATGGCCCGCCTGGTTGGCATTGCAGATGTGTCCGACGGCGAAGTTGGCGCTGCGGCGCGGGCGCACGAATCGCTCGTCGCTGGCCTGATCGGCCGCCACGTCCCCTCGACGGAGAATCGGGCCAAGCGGATCGCCGGGAGCATCACATCGGAGTGTCTCCCGATCTTGCTCGCAGCTGAACACCTGATCGCTCCCGGGCGGCGAGCCCGCAACCAGTTCTCGGAGAACGCCAAGCGGTTCGCGGTGTTCGACGAGGTGCCAGAGGCGACGCACAACACGGTCGTTGGCCTCGATGGGGCAGGGAAAGTGAAACCGGTTGTGCTTTCACTGGAGTCGCCGCTGTATGGAGATGCGAACGCACGGCGGTTTGAGGTCACTGCGCGGCTCCTGGCGGAATCTGGCGTCCTCCATCACCGGATCATGCTCTCCGGGCAATCGCGCCTTGCCGATATGTTTGAAGCAACGGCGTGGACCGACGCGGTTTCGTGCTACCTGGCGCTGCTTGATGGTCTCGACCCGACGCCGACGGCGAAGTTGATGGTTGTCCGAGAAGCCATGACGCGTACAAGTTTCGCCGGCTGACGCTACTCTCGACGGACGGACGGCGACGGACGGCGACGGTGGAACGTAAACGTGGATCGGGTATCGTGTGAAAGTTACG
>JBDTNM010000047.1:0-16715 GCA_039933735.1 bacterium
CCATCCCCTATAATCGGCTCCACCCCGGCTGAGGAGCCTTGCATGCTGTTTTCTGTCCGTCTCGTTTCGCGCCAACCCCAGGATATGACCCCGGATGCGTGGCAGGGGGTGGTCGGCGAGCAGCTTAAGGCAGTGAAGGCTCAGTACGACCAGGGCAAGATTCGCGCTATCTACCGCGAGACCGGTGTCGGTGTGCTCGCAATTTACGATGCGGCCGATGCGCGAGAGATGGACCAGTTGATCGCCACCTTGCCGATGAACCGCTACTTCGTCGATACGACAGTGCATCCGCTCTGGGATATGGTCCCCAACCTTCAGTCGCTGTAGGAGGCCGGGGTGACGAACGTTTCACCGGAAGATTTCAAGGGCGCGCTCGGTTCGTGGGCCTCCGGCGTGACCGTGGTAACGACACAACTGGATGGCCAGGTGTACGGGATCACGGTTTCAAGCTTTTCTTCGCTCTCGATGGAGCCTCGGCTGATCCTCGTGAGCCTGCAGGACTCCAACCACCTCCCGCACATGATCAGGAAGTCGAAGCATTTCGGCGTGAGCATCCTCGCGGTCGGGCAAGACGAAATCTCGGGTTATTTCTCGAAGTCCGGGCGAAACCCCGAGCCAGCCTTCGGCCCGGAAATTCCGGTGCATGTTATGGAAACTGGAAGCCCATTGATTTCCGGGGCGATTGCCCAGATTGATTGCGAGCTGGAAGAAGCGCTCCCGGGCGGAGACCACACGATCGCGATCGGCCGCGTGGTGGGTGCAACGTTCGACACCGAGAAGCTGCCCTTGATGTACTTCCGCAGGGCCTACCGCGAACTGAATATGGACTGATTCGCGGCCCGGTCCGCTTTGCGCATTTCTGCACAATCCTAGTAGTATCCACGTCCGGGAGGTTCGGCCTGTGTCACCTGCGCTCGCTGTCCTGGGTGTTTCAATCCTGGGGACCTGGGGTCTGGCCAGTATTGGCCTGATCGCCGCCGGCATCATCATGCTGTTCTTCCCCGGAGACCCAACTACCGCCTCCGACAACACACTTGGCGGACTCTTCTTCCTCGCATGTGGCCTCGTTTCCGGTGGCCTGATGCAGGTCGTTGTTGCTCCGCTCCTCGGCCTCGATGCTCCCGTGCCGTTTAAGGCGAAGGACAACAAGTCCCACGCCAAGATGACGCGCTGGGCGAAGGCCGGTCTCGTCCGCGACTACACCGATGGGACGCCGAAAGAGATGCGACTTCGCGCTCAGCGGGTCCTCATCATCCGCCAGGGCGATGACATCTTCGCGATGAACGCACTCTGCTCTCACGCACGCCTGCCCCTCGCCGGGCTTCCCGGATCGCCGATTAGATCGATGGCGGTGCAAGACGGATGTGTCACCTGTCCGTTCCACGGGGCCCGATTCGCAGTCACCGATGGCAAGGCCGTACGCCAACCGTTCACCTCGACCTGGAACAACGACCATCCCCTTCTGGGCGGGCTTCAATCGAAGCTCTGGAAGCTGATTCGCTTCATCCCGATGCCTTACCAGGCGTTCCCAATCCCGAAAGTCGCACGCCCGAGCCTTGGTGCTGAGGACATGCAGACGTATCCGGTGAAGATTGAATCCGGCGAAGTCATGGTCGGGCTGCCTCGCTAGCCCGACTATCGGCGAAACATCCAATCGGGCATGCTTTCGGGCATGCCCGATTTGCTTTCCTGGCGTTCGAAGTTTCCGATCCTTGCCAGCAAGACCTACCTGATAAACAACTCGCTCGGTGCAATGCCGGCTTCGGTCAACGACGCGCTCTCTGAGTACACGAATCTGTGGGCGACCGAGGGAGTGGTGGCATGGGACACCTGGTTGCCCGAAGTCGCCAACGTAGCAGCGATTCTGGAAGACATCATCAAAGCGCCACGCGGCAGCATGACCATGTGCCAGAACGTAACCAACGCCCTGGCCGAGATCCTTTCCTGCCTTGAATTCGAGATGCCTCGCAATCAGATCGTCCACTGCGCTGGCGAATTCCCGACGGTCGAATACCTTCTGGACGGCCAGCGGCGCATCGGCGCCGAAATCGTTCGGGTCGGTACGGACCCGCTGGTGCTACCCGCCGAAGAACTACTCGCCGCCATCACCGAAAGGACGGCGCTGGTCGTGATCTCGCACGTGTTGTTTCGGACGGCCGAACTGGTGGATGTCCGGCCGTTCGTGAAGCGGGCGCACGAGCGAGGGGCGCTTGTTGTCCTGGATGCGTACCAGTCGATGGGCGCGATCCCGTTCGATATCACCGAGCTCGATGTGGACTTCCTCGTCGGCGGGTCGGTGAAATGGCTCTGTGGCGGTCCCGGTGCTGGTTACCTGTACGCGCACCCGAACATCATCGAGCGGCTGGAACCGCGGATGAGCGGATGGTTCTCCCACGCTCGGCCGTTCGGATTCGAAGCTCCGCCGATCGAGTACGCTGAGGGCATCGCACGGTTCACCGGCGGCACACCAAACATGCCGGCGTATTACCAGGCGCGGGAAGGCTACAAAATCGTGCGCGAAGTTGGCATTGACACGATCCGCGAAAAGTCGCGGCATCAGACCCAGATCATCATCGACGGCGCCCTTGAGCGCGGATTCACCGTGAACACACCGCGGGAATTCGGCCGACGTGGAAACCATGTGACGGTCGATGTGCCGGGGGCGCAGGACGTAAAGAACGAGCTGATTCGGCGGAACTTCGTGGTCGACTACCGTCCCGGCGCCGGCATCCGCATCGCGCCGCACTTCTACAACACGGACGAAGAATGCGTCGCCATCCTCGACGAAATGGCCTCGATCATCCGCGTGGCGGCTCGTTGAGCGGCCGAATCTATCTCATCACGGGACTCATGGCTTCGGGCAAAACGACGGTAGCGCAGGCGCTCGCGCAGCGCTTTCCGAAGAGCGTGCACGTCCACGGGGACAGCTTCCGAAAGATGATCGTGAATGGCCAGGCGTCGATGAGCTTCGAGCTCAGCGACGACGCGAAGGCGCAACTTGGGCTCCGGTATGACCTCGCCGCACAGGCCGCGAAGGGCTACGCCGACGCCGGCTACACGGTCGTCTACCAGGACATCATCCTTGGGCCGACCCTTGCGGAAGTCGTTGGCAAGTTCGACGGATACGACCTCTCCGTTGTTGTCCTCGAACCTGACGCCGACACAATTTCGAAGCGGGAGACGAGTCGAGGAAAGTCCGGCTACCGCAACCGCGCTGAAATCGACCAGTTCGACAAGGTACTGCGGGAAGACACCGCCCGAGTTGGGACGTGGATCGATTCGACCGGCCTGTCCGTCGCGCAGACTGTCGCGAGGATTCTCGAGTCGGGCGGAGAGTAAGCCCGACCGCGGCCTAACTCCCGCTACTCGGCGTAGCGGAAGAAGCCCCGGCCGGTCTTACGTCCCAGATGGCCGAGGCTGACGAGGCGGCGCAGCAGCGTCGGCGCTTTGAAACGCGGCTCGCCGTACTCCTCGAACATGCTCTCAGCGATCAGCTTGAGCGTGTCCAGGCCGATGAGATCCGCGGTGGCGAGCGGCCCCATGGTGTGGTTCAAGCCGACCTTGCAAGCGTTGTCGATGTCCTCGGCTGTCGAGACTCCACTATCGAGCAGATCGATCGCGTCGAAGATGAACGGCACGAGCAAGCGGTTCGCGATGAAGCCGGGTGTGTCCTTCACCTGCACCGGCACGCGCCCGAGCTTTTCGCAGAAGCGCATTGCGTCCTGGAGCGTTGCCTCCGTCGTGCTCGCCGTCGAGACGATTTCGACGAGCTTGAGCGCCCAGGGTGGGTTGAAGAAGTGCAGGCCGATGACGCGTTCGGGACGCTTGCTGGCCGCCGCCAGGTCACTGAGCGGCAAGGAGCTTGTATTGGAGGCGAGCAGCGCCTCGGGAGTGCAGACTTCGCCGAGGCGGTGAAAGATGCGCGATTTCACTTCGACGTCTTCAACCACCGCCTCGATGACTGCATCGACGCGCGCCATCGAGTGAAGCGTGTCCATGTCGGCCGACCCGCTGAGTCGCTGATATGCGGCTTCGCAGTCTTCGGAAGTAATGCGGCCACGTTCTGCCTCCCTCTGAAGGCGGCGATGAATGCCCTCAATCGCGGTCTCGATGCGCGCTTGATCGACATCGACGATGGTGACGTTGAATCCGTGGTAGGCGGCGACCTGGGCGATGCCGCTGCCCATCAAACCGGAGCCGATGACTCCCACGCGTTCGATTCGCATCCGGCAAACTCCCATGGCTGACTGCTATCGATCGATAGCGCAATCAGATGATAGGAGCCGTTTGTTACAGGCGCGAAATTTCGGCCAATGCTAAACTCCGGCCACGATTGGAGTACCGATGTCAGTACCTGAACAAAGCCTGATCACCGACGAACATCGCGCCGCGATTGGCAGCAAAAGCGAGCCAGCCAGGGTCGTGATCAACGAAGTGGACGCGAAGCGGATGCGCGACGTCCTCGAAGACAAGGACCCTCGCTGGGCCGACGGAACGGGGATGGCTCCGCCATACATCATCGCGGGGATGGGCGGCGGTCCGCGCCGCGGGATGCCGCAGATCCTCCCAGGTGGCTTGCTCACGCAGCAAGAGTGGAAGTTCACCCGGCCCTTCAAGATTGGCGAAGAATTGAGCGCGGTCAGCCAGGTTTTCGATATTCGTGATCGCCTCGGCGGCCGCTACGGGTACAGCGTGCTCGTGACGCAGGGGACCGAGTATTTCGACGCCGATGGCAATCACGTCGCCTCGGCCATGATCACCATCACCCAATTCGACCCGAAGTCCCAGAGGAAGGGCGACGAATGAGCCAGCGCTATTACGAAGACACCAAGGTTGACGACGAACTCGAACCGCTGGAGCGGACGCCAACGACTGACATGGCGATCGACTTCTTCGGCCGCGACAACCCGACGAATCCAGCGTTCTCCGATATCGAAGCCGGCAAGCGGATGGGCGTCGGTGGGGCACTCGTGCCCGGCCTCCTGAAACTCTCGTGGCTGACGCAATACATCGGTGACTGGGCTGGCCAAGAAGGCCACGTGCGGAGCGTCCGAGCGGCATATCGCCGTCCCGACGTGGCCGACCGGCCGCTGGTCCTGACCGGCCGAGTCGTTGATCGGCGCGTAGAAGATGGCAAGCACCTCGTCGAGCTTGAGGTCGTGACCCTGGCTGACGGCCAACCGAGCACCCGTGCAAATGTCCAGGTGGAATTGCCAAGCAAGGGCTAGCTCTCACTTCGAATCCCCACTCCCGTGACACCGGCGGAGCGGCCAACGCTGCCGCGTGTGAGTCGCGCACCGTACAGTTCCGGACGTGGAACTGAGTGCGGCGCATATCATTGGCATCCTCGACCGTGTTGGCATCGTGGCGTTTGCGCTCTCCGGCGTGGAAGTGGGTTTCCGGAGGCGGCTCGATATTTTTGGGCTGCTGGTGATGGGAGTCGTCACTGCGACGGGCGGCGGGCTGATGCGAGATGTCGTGCTCGGCAGGCTGCCCCTGGTCGTCGACCACGCCGACTATTTGCTCTGGGCGGTGGGAGCGTCGGCGGTGTCGGCGCTCCTCGTTTGGCGGCAACGGCGAGTACCGAAGATGCTTCTGGCAGTAGCTGACGCGGGAGGGCTTGGGGCCTTCGCAGCTGCAGGCGCCCTCGCAGCGATTCGCACTGACCTCGCCTTGCCCGGCGTCATCCTGATGGCGATGCTGACGGCCACTGGCGGCGGCGTGGTGCGCGACCTCCTTGCCGATCGGGTGCCGCTCGTGCTGCGTTCCGAAGTGAACGCCTCGGCAGCCGCACTGGGAGGGTTCTGTTTCTGGCTCGCAGAGCCGGTTTCGACCGGGGGAGCAGTCCTTCTGGCGGTCTCCGCGACCGCGTTGTTACGAGTCGCCGGACAGACGTTCAACCTTCACTTGCCGGTACCCGGAAGGGACGACGGGCAGCAGGGGAAGCTGCTTTAGTTGCTTCGATAACTTTGACTCGCCCTTCGGCCAAGGGGTACGATGCGGGCAGTTAACACGGTGCATTCGTGCCAATTGGTGCGTGAAAACGTGGCATCTTTTCTGATTTCTTTGGAGTTTTTCCATGTCGGCGATAGTGATTCTTATCGTCGGCCTCGCGTGCTTGCTGATCGGGGCGGGAGTGGGCTTCGTTGCCCGTCGACGTTCCGATGGGACATCACTGCAACTGGCAGAGGAACAGGCTAACCGACTCCTCGCCGAGGCCGAAACACGTCAAAAAGAGCTGCTCCTTGCAGCCAAAGAAGAACAACTCACGATCCGCAACCAATTGGAAGCGGAGCTGAAGGAACGCCGCGCAGAGGCGGCGCGAGTCGAACAGCGACTCGCCCAGCGAGAAGAGAACCACGATCGCAAAGTGGAGAACTTCGAACGGCGTGAGCAGTCGCTTCGCGACCGTGAATCGACGATCGAGTCTTTGCGAACTGAGGCGGAAGAACTGCGCCAGCGACAGGCGACCGAACTCGAACGAGTGAGCAACCTCACCGTTGACGAGGCCCGCACCCAGTTGCTTTCCGCGATCGAAGTCGAAGTGCGCGACGAGGGCAGCCGGCGCGTCCGCGAGATGGAAAAAGAGGTCGAAGCAACCGCTGGAGTGCGGGCACGGAAGATCCTCGCTACCGCGATCCAGCGTTACACCTCGGAAGTGACAGCGGAAAACACCGTCTCGGTGGTCCAAATCCCGAGCGATGACATGAAGGGCCGAATCATCGGGCGCGAGGGCCGGAACATTCGCGCAATCGAAGCGGCCACCGGCGTGGACCTGATCATCGATGACACACCAGATGCCGTGACCGTCAGCGCATTCGACCCGGTGCGGCGGGAGATCGCTCGCCAGGCACTTTCGACGCTCGTACAGGACGGACGCATCCACCCGACGCGGATCGAAGAAGCCGTAAACAAAGCACGCCGCGACGTGGAAGCGACGATGCAGGACGCCGCCGAGGCAGCCGCGGTCGAAGCAGGCGTGCTGAACCTCCATCCTGAAGTGTTGAAGGTCTTCGGGCGGCTGCGCTACCGCACGAGCTACGGCCAGAACGTGATGCGCCACTGCATCGAAACAGGCCACATCGCCGCCATGATTGCCCGGGAGATTGGCGCTGACGCCGACATCGCGCGGGCCGGCGGCTTCCTTCACGACCTCGGGAAAGCGGTTGACCACGAAGTCGAAGGCACGCACGCCATCATCGGCGCTGAGATCGCGCGCCGATTCAAGGTGAAGGACGCGATCGCGCATTGCATCGAGGCGCACCACGAAGAGGTCGAACCGCGGTCGGTCGAAGCAGTGATCGTGATGATGGCGGATGCCATCTCCGGCGGCCGGCCGGGAGCACGCCGCGAATCCCTTGAGGCATACATCAAGCGGCTCGAAACCCTGGAGAATATCGCGAAGAGCCACAAGGGCGTCGAAAGCGCGTTCGCGATCCAGGCAGGCCGCGAAGTGCGCATCATCGTGCGGCCAGAGCTCATTGATGACCTTGAAGCGATGCGGATTGCACGCGACGTCAGCGCACAAATCGAAGAGACGATGGAGTACCCGGGCCAGATCAAGGTGACGGTGGTGCGGGAGACCCGCGCGACCGAATACGCGCGCTGACCCATGCGGATGCTCTTCCTCGGTGACATTGTTGGGAGTTGCGGCCGCGAAGCCGTGGTGAAAACGGTGCCCAAGCTGCGCCGTGAACTGGCACTGGACTACGTGGTTGCGAACGGAGAGAACTGCACGAACGGCCGCGGCCTCATCCCGAGGCATGCCGACGAACTTTTCGATTGCGGCATCGACATCATCACGGGCGGCAACCACACATTTCAGTCCCGCGACCTCTACCCGTACCTCGAGTCGACCTCGGGGATAACACGCCCGTACAACTATCCCAAGGGCGCACCCGGCCGTGGCATCGCCGAGGTTGGCGACCTGGTGGTGTTGAACCTCATCGGCCGGGTCTTCATGGGCGCCGACTACGACGATCCGTTTCCCGCCGCCGATGCGGCGCTGGCAACGATCAACCCAAACCGATTCATCTTCGTCGACTTGCACGCGGAAGCGACGAGCGAAAAACAGGCCCTCGGCTGGTACCTCGACGGACGCATTACGGCGATGGTCGGGACGCACACCCATGTTCCGACGGCCGATAATCGGTTGCTGCCGCATGGCACCGGCTATTGCAGCGACGCGGGCATGTGCGGGGCGCGCGATTCGGTCATTGGCGACGATGTCCAGGCCGTGATTTCGCGGTTCCTCACGCAGTTGCCAACAAGGTTGCCTCCAGCCGAGGGTACGGCGGTCCTCAACGGACTGCTCATCGAGGCTGATGACACAACCAAACGAACGACGAGCATCGAGCGCTGCGACCGGGTGATCTGCTGATGGCGATTGGCGACTTTCACCTGCATAGCAACGCTTCGGACGGCGTGCACTCACCAACCTGGGTGATGGAAACCGCCGCGCGAAATGGCGTGAAAGTGCTTTCACTGACGGACCACGACACCACCGAGGGGCTGGCGGAAGCGCAGGCTGCTGCGGATCGGCTGGGCCTGAGGCTGATTCCCGGCATGGAAATCTCGACCGACGTGGGCAAGGTCGACGCCCATCTCCTGGCGTTCGGCTTCGATCCTTCCTCGAAAGAACTCCAGGACTTCATGCAGACGATGCGCAACGGCCGCAAGGAACGTCTGACCAAGATCGTGAGCATCCTGCGCGAGAACGGCATGCAGGTCGAAGAATCTCGGGTTCTGGAGATTGCCGGCGAGGCCTCCGTCGGGCGACCTCATGTGGCGCGGGCCCTCGTGGAGCGCGGATACGTGTCCAACGTCCAGGAAGCATTCGACATTTGGCTGGGAAACGGCAAACCCGCCGACGTGAACCGCGAACGCCTCGACCCGGGAGAATCGATCGACCTCGTGCAACGGCACGGAGGCGTGGTGTTCATCGCACACGCGATCTACATGGGCGAGGACTACGCCGAGCCGGTCGCGCAACTGGCGGACTGGGGCGTTGACGGGATTGAGACGTACTACAAGCAGTATTCACCGGCGACGATCGCGTATCACGAGGAATTAGCAGCGCGTCACGGTCTCGCCTGCTCGGGTGGCAGTGACTACCACGGCCTGGGCAATCCTGATGACCGCGAGATCGGCGACATCCCGTTTTCGGACGAGCACGTTGCCGAGTTCATGGAGTACATCGAGGCAACGTGTTCGCACACGGGAAGGAAGGCGGACTGATGCTCGAGGCCGACCAGATCGAAAAGATCATCCCCCATCGATACCCGATGCTCCTCGTCGACCGCATGATCGAAATTGAGGACGGGAAACGCGGCGTCGGCATTAAGAACGTGAGCGCGAACGAATGGTTCTTCGAGGGCCACTTTCCGGGGAACAAAGTGATGCCGGGCGTTTTGATCGTCGAAGCGATGGCCCAGGTGGCGGCGGTGACGCTCCTCCGCGATGGCGGCGCCGGAAACAAGACGCCGATGTTCGCGGGTATCGAGGACATGCGATTCCGAAAACCAGTGGTGCCGGGCGACCAGTTGAGGATGGAATTCACGCTCGAGAAGCTTCGAGGCCCCGTCGGGAAGGGCCATGTGAAGGCGACGGTGGACGGCAAGGTCGCTGCTGAGGGGAACATCATGTTCGCGCTGGTGGATATGTCAGCGACAGCGGCGGAAGCCTGACACACGCATCTCTGCGCCTTTACCGAGGCCGGGGTAGGATCGTAAAGAAGCTATGAGCGCTCCCGACTCCACCATCGACTACTACGAAATTCTCGAAGTTTCCGGCACCGCTAGCCCAGAGGTTATCGAGGCCGCCTACCGCGGACTGATGCGGAAGTACGGCGATAGCCCCGACCCTGCCATCCGCGAAAAGCGGCGCTTCGTCGAAGACGCGCACAGTGTGCTCTCGAATGCGGAGCGGCGGGAAGCATACGACTCGGCGCGGCGCGGGTTCGTGGTGCCTCCTGTGCCCGTTCTGACCAGGCTCGGCGGCGCGACGGTCGTCCAATGTGCTCGCGACCCCGAGGTACAGACCGCGCTGCGATGCAGCCGTTGCGATACGCCCATCTGCCCCAAGTGCCTCGTGCAGACGCCGGTCGGCGCGCGCTGCAAAGACTGCGCGCAGCTCGCAAAGAGCCCGGTATACACCGTGAAGGGCCAGTACCTGGTCCGCGCTATCGCGGCAGCGGTGATCGGCGGCGTCGCCATGGGATTGATCTGGGGGTTCGCGTCAACCAAAGTCCCGGGGTTGCTCTTCGGCGGCATCTTCATGTCACTGATCCTGGGAGCGGCGCTCGGGTTTGGGTTCACCCGGATTATGGAGTTGTCGGTGAAGCGGAAGCGCGGGCCGGTGGTCGTCGCCTGCGCCATGGGTGGAATTGTGCTGGCCACGGGCATCCAGATGCTGTTCGTCGGTGGGACGTTGTTCGTCGGATCTATCCTGGCGGCGGCGGCCGGGTTGTACTTCGCCTACCAGAACCTAAAGTAGCGACTCGATCTCGCCTGGGGAGATCCGCTCCGCTCCGTCGTGCGCTGGAGTCGGGAGCTAGGAAACGACGAAAGACATTGCGATGATGAAGCCGATGACGCCCGTGCCAAGCACCGCGACCGTCAACAGGTCCTTGTGGATGTAACTGTAGTCTTTGGTCACGTGGTGGGTACGGTGATGAAGCAACGGAGCGGCCCCACGAACCTCAGTGCGCCCCGCGGCCGTATCTTCTGCGGTTAGCGGGCGGGGAAGGCTGGAAGCGGGCGCCATGCGGCGGCGCGTACGGCGAGGTTGTCGGGCGGTCATTGGTTCCATGCTATCGCGACACCGGGCAGCGGTACAGCAATTCGAACGAAGATCAGACTTCCTTCACGGCGATGTCAATCGTGAACTCGCCGAAGCTGACGACGAGCGGGACTACCAGCCGGGTGAGGTTCAGCGTCGCTATCGAACTGCCTTTGCCCAGCAGCAACACCGGCGGCGACATATCGCTTGGGAAACCGTTTCGTTCGAGTGCGATTCCGGCCTGGCCCGTGACCATGTTGGCGAGTTCGGCAATCGCACTCTGTGCGAGAGCATCGAGCTCAGTGACCGGTTCGCCGATCATTTTCGACGCGAAGCCAAGCGCGGTCGTCTCGGACATCGAATAGATGACGAGGCCGGCAACTCCGCCCGTAATAGCGATGAGGGCGCTGATGTCGTTACTGGTTTGAGGCGAGCGGACGCGATGGAGGGTGCCCCGACCGACGGCCTCACCGCATTCCTGGCTGATCACGCGGGCTGCCGCATCGACGAACGGTCCGATGAGTTCGATTCGCGCCCGGTCTGGGGCGTCCGCGGCGTGCTTGGCGGCCTCTGCGACGGTGATCTTAGCGAGCATGGTTCCTCCTCCGCGTCGTGGCGGATTGAGTGATGTTGGAGATGTTGACGGCCACCTAGCCGACCTGGAGTGTTCGACCCAGGTCGCTCGCGTAGGCGCCGAAGTCATCGATATCGCGCGCGGTAATTGTCACGGTCCCGGGGAGCACGCCTTTGTCGGAGTAGCGCATGGCAATCTCCCAGCGCGCCCAGGTCTTGAGCAGGGCGGTCTTTTCGACCGGCTGGAATCGTGCCCGGCTCATCTGCATGACGAGCTTCCGGTGTGCGTCCTGGGAGATCATCACGGTGACGCTGGACATGCCTGCTCGGCCGCCATCGACTTTGAACACGAGGCGATGAAACCCCGTGCCTCCATTCATGATTTCGGAGGACATGAGGACCGCGCGGATCGGGATGGCGTTATTCATGCTCGGCATCCTCAAAGGGCTTCACCCATCCATCATCGTCAACAAGGCCAGAAACCTGTAGCGCCATCTTTCGCCCTTTCGTACCGGGGAAACCCGCATAGCGTTCGCAATTCCCAACCATCACGCGGAGCGGGTCCTGCACGAGGTGGTCGAGCACGATCACATCACCGGGGGCCAGGTTCGCCAGATCGATGGCATCGACCCTGGCATCGCCGAGCATTGCCCGGAGCTGAACTTCCACCGGCATGAGTTGATCGTTTTGTACCTTTGCGTCTTCGCGAGCCCCGATACGAGGGCGATTATCGAAGATGCTTTGGCCGGTGAGCTTCGGCAGGATCTGTTCAAGGATTGTGAGCGGGAAACAAAGGGAGATGCCCCCGGTTTGTTCTGCCAGCCGAACTTCGTACCACGCGGTGATAACGAATTCCGAGGGCGGAATGGCATGCATAACTTGCGGGCCGAGTGCGAGCTCGGAGACATCCGGGGTAAGGTCCACGACACGAGCCCATGGCTCTATGAGGGAACGCGCGATATCCATGCCGATGTGACGGATGAGGGCGACTTCGATATCGGTGAGGTCTCGGTTGAGCACGCGAGCGTTCCGCTTGCCCTTCCCGCCGAGAAGCCGGTCGATGATGCCGAAGGCGACGTCGAGGCCGAACGCGGTGACGGCGTAGCCCTGGAGCGGCGACATATCGATGATGATGACGACGGAAGTCGGCCCGATCTGGGTGACGTATTCCTCGTAAATGCCTCGTTCGAGAGCACTCAGGCGGGCTTCCACGGGAGCGCGGAGTCGGGCGCTGAAGCTGGCGGCAATCGCGCCGGCAACGCCCTGCTGAATGATCTGGAGGCCGCGGAGCTGCTCTTTGGAGAGCTTCTCCGGATGACGAAAGTCATAGGGCTTGATCCGGCGGCCCGACTCCTTGCGAAGGGGCGCCGGCATAGCGACGACGGCATCAGCATCAATCTGACTGGCGTCGGCATTGAGCAGAGCGTCGATTTCGCGCTGGCTAAGGACCGCGTTTTCAGAGGCCACGAATTACTCCTGACGCCAGTCTCTCTAATACAACTATCGGCAGGGTATGGGTGGTTTCCCTAGGTCGGCATGCGGCCCGCCCTCTATGTGCGGAGATTGCATCAGGGGAATCCCCACGGCCATTGGGGGTGTGGCCCAATGCCGGGCGGGCGGGAAAGACTCGTACCTTTAGAAAGCGCCGGAACCAGATGTTGCCGGAAGCACCCAGGAGGGTTTCGCAGTGGCAGCAAAGACCGAAACGATGAATGAGACCTCCGGCCTGGCGTCGGCGGAAGAGCATGTCGTGATTTTCCGGCTCGCCGACGAGTTTTATGCGCTCGATATCCAGACCGTCCAGGAGATCGTGCGGATGCAGACCATCACCTCGATCCCCGGATCTGACGTCTGGGTCGAAGGAATTACGAATCTGCGCGGCCGGGTTGTACCGGTCATTGACCTGCGCAAGCGCTGCGGCGTGGACGCCGGCGAATACACGCCGGAAACCCGCATCGTTGTCGTGAGCAGCGCGACCGGCATGGTCGGGCTGATTGTGGATGCCGTTTCGGAAGTCATGCGCATCCCGGGCGACCAGGTCGAACAGCCGAGCGCAATCGTCTCTGTGCCCGAAAACACCTATTTGCGGGGAATCGCAAAGCTTGAAGACCGACTCGTCTCGCTGATGGACCTGGAAGGCGTACTGCCTGCCTCTACTGAGGCTGAATTCGAACTGGCCGCTGCCGCCGCTGCCTGACTCCCGGGACGTTCCCGGATCAACTTCAACCTCTCTACGCTGAGGAGCGCCGCTGCATGGCATCTACCAAAGGCCAACGTCTGCAGTTCGAACTGGACGACGACGATATCAAGCTATTTTGCGAAGAGGCTGACGAACAGATCGAGCTTCTCGATACCTCGCTCGTGCTTCTAGAAGGCGAGCCCGAACCGGAACTGCTTCAGCAAATCTTCCGGGCGGCGCACACACTCAAAGGTTCGAGCGCGACGATCGGCCACAAGCGGATGGCCAGCCTCACGCACGCCATGGAGACGGTGCTCGATGCCGTTCGCCAGGGCCGCCGCACGCCGACTTCTGAAGTCGTCGACGCACTCTTGGCGGGCCTGGACGCACTTCGCGTCCTGGCGAACGAAGTCATTACCCGGATCGATTCGGGAGTTGAAACAGCCTCGCTTGAGGCCGACCTCCACGCTGTCCTCGAAGAAACGCACGTGGAGCCTCGAAGCTCAAATCCAGTTCCGGAGACCCACGCGTTCACGTTGAGCGAAGAAGCTGTCGGCGCGGCGCTCGCCGAGGTGAGCGAGGATGTCGTCTGCTACCTGGTGACCGTGCAGATAGACGCCGAGTGCCAACTGCCATCGGTGCGCGGATTCCAGGTGTTGCAGGAATTCGACGCACTCGGGACCGCGATCCAAATGTGGCCGGAACGCGACGTGGTCGAGGCTGGAGCCTCGGAACTGACGATCACGGCGGCGCTGCTTTCACGGCACTCGGAAGAAGAGTTGCAGACGGCGGTGAAGGTCGTCTCTGACGTGACCGATGTCTTCGTCCACGTCATCCAGACCCATCAACTTGGCGAGCCAATCGCAAGCACGGTCGAAGCTGCAACGTTGTCGGACAGCCCCGTCGGCCGGCCTCAATTGTCACTCGTCGAAACGAGCGGTCCTGCCGAACCGGCGCGGGCGCCAAAGAAGACCGCAGCGCAATCCGTCCGCATCGATGTCGAACGGTTGGATGGCCTGATGAACCTCGTCGGCGAACTCGTCATCGACCGAACTCGGCTTCAGCAGGTACGCGAACAACTTTCGGCCGTGCTGAAAGACGCCAACCTGACGGAACTCACGCAAAACTTCGAGGAGACGACCGCCCACCTCGCCCGCGTAACCGACGAGTTGCAAGAACAGATCATGCGCAGCCGGATGCTGCCAGTGCGCTCCGTGCTCACGCGTCTGCCCAGGCTGGTTCGCGATGTCGCGACCAAATGCGGCAAGAAAGTCGAACTGGTGACCGCCGGCGAAGAGACGGAGCTCGACCGGTCGGTGATCGAGGAGATTTCAGACCCGTTGGTCCACATCCTCCGGAACGCCGTGGACCACGGCATCGAGACGCCCGAACAACGGCGGGCAGCCGGCAAACCAGAATCAGGAATCGTGACCGTCACAGCCTGGAACCAGGAGACGTACATCTACCTCTCCGTCAAAGACGACGGCAAGGGCATTGATACACGACGCCTGCGTGACAAGGTCGTCGAAAAAGGCATTATGTCGCGCGAAGCGGCCGAGGGGGCAACAGAGGATCAAGTCATCCAGTGGATCTTCCTTCCCGGCCTTTCGACCGCCGAGAAGCTGACTGATGTTTCCGGGCGCGGCGTCGGCATGGACATTGTGCGGACGAACATCGAACGCCTGAACGGGCAGATCACATTGCACAGCGCCCCGGGCAAAGGCTCGGAAGTCATCATCCAACTGCCGCTGACGCTGGCCACGACCAAAGCCTTGATGGTGATGGCAAACAGCACCGTTTACGCCATTCCGCTCGTATCCGTGACGGAGGCGCTCGCAGACCACGAAGCCGATATTCATTCGGTTGGCGGACTGAAGACCTTGCGGTTGCGGTCACGGCTGCTGCCGATGATCGACCTGGCCAATGCGCTTGGCGACCACCGACCCCGGGGTACAGAGACTGGACGATTTGTGGTGGCGGCTCGCCATGGCGATCGGCAGGTGGCGTTCATGGTCGACCGGCTTCTAGGCGAGCAGGACGTGGTTGTGAAATCTCTCGGAGACCTTGTGGGGAACCGAAAGGGCCTCACTGGAGCGACCATTCTCGGAGATGGAACCCTCGGGCTGATCGTGGACACGGCCAGCCTTGTAACCGAACAGGCGATGCTGGCCACCGCCTGAGCCATCACGCCCAACATTGAAGGAGTGCGGTATGCATGAGGACCTGATTTCGACGTTGACCATGGTTGCCAAGGATGGCGCGTATCGCGCCGGGCGCGGCCTGAGCGGCCTCATGGGCCAGGAGATCCAGATCCACGTGCCCCATGTGCGCAGCGGCACGAAGGCCGACACGTGCGACGCCGTTGGCGGCGAAGAAACGGTTGTCCTTGGCGCGTATTTGTCGATCAGCGGCGATATCACGGGCCACGTGATGCTGCTCTTCCCGGTCGAGCGAGCCCTCGAATGCGTCGACTTGATGTGCGGCCAGCCAATTGGCACCACTAAAGAGCCGGACGAGCTTTCGGAATCCGCGATCGGCGAACTTGGAAACATCGTCGGCTCAGCCTTCGTGAACGCGCTGGCCGACTATGCGAACCTGATCCTGCATCCGAGCCCGCCGACGGTCATCCACGACATGGCAATCGCGCTCGTAGAGACCATCTACGCCGAAGTACTTTCACAGGGCGGCGACGTTGTGATCATGGATGCCATCTTCGAGGATCACTCGGGAAGGACCGCCGGCCTGTTGCTCCTCGCTCCAGACCCCGTCTCCCTCGATCGGATCCAGAAGGTGGCCGCATGACAGCGCCCGCACCCGACGCCAGGAGAATCTCGATCGGCATCGGACAACTGGCGATCACGAAGGACCCGAACGACCTCCTTGTCGCATACGGGCTTGGATCTTGCATTGGGGTGAGCTGCTACGACCCGCAGGCGAAAGTCGCGGGCATGGCCCACATCTTGCTGCCAAATTCGGACGGAAAACGTGCCGATGATCGTGAGCCCGCACGCTTCGCGGATATCGGAATCGACCTTCTTCTTGGCCGCCTGGTGGCCGCCGGCGCAACGCCTCGCAGGATCATCGTCAAGCTTGCCGGCGGAGCCGCGGTGCTAGGCCCGGCGAACGCGGAAAAGTTCAAGATCGGCGAGCGAAATGCCGAAGCTATAAAGGAACGGTTGAAGCG
>JBDTNM010000048.1:0-16619 GCA_039933735.1 bacterium
ACTCATGGGACAAATATGTCGTCCCGACCTACGGCGGACTCAACGGATGGGCGCACGACGGGACTAATTACATCAACAAGGACAGCGCCGGGCTTCACACGGTCGTCCACGAAATGCTGCACAACAACACGTCAGACGAATTCGCCACCATCCTCGGTTCGCGATTCAATGAAGGAATGACCGAAGTGCTGACCCAGGACTCCTGCGCGGTGGCGAACGAAGACGCCCCGACCAGCTACCCGGGTGAATCACCGGTCGTGAAGTATGCCTTCGAACAGGGCCTTTCCAAGGCCGATACCCAGGCGGCGTACTTCGGCGGCGGCGTCAAAGCAAAAGTTGCGGATTGGATCGACGCCAATTGCACCGACAACTTCGCCACCTTCAAAGCGAACTTCGAATCGAAGGACTGGGCGGCGGCCAAGGCCAGCCTCACCAAGAAAAAGGCGTAGCCGATGGCCGCAGATAATCCGGACCGCAATGCCGCGAAGCCGCTGGCAGACACACTGGGAACGCTCCACGGCGAAGATAAGGCGACCGCCGAGAAGCTACTCCAATGGCTCACAGCGGATTGGGACCGCGAGCGCCGCGGAAAGAGCCACCCGGAGGCCGTAGAGAAATTTCAACGCGAAGCCCTTGATGAATCACTCGGGGAAGCCAAAGGCGAGGAGTTTCTGGGCCGGCTCCGCGGCTTCGTCTTGCAACGCAAAGCCGAACAACTGAGCCTCCGCACGCTGGAACTCGGGAAAGAGATCAAGTCCGGCGCTGTGAAGGATCCGGATGCGAGGACGCGTGGTAAGGCACTACTGAAACAGGTCGAAGCACTCGCTGCGGAAGCGAAACTCCTCCCGGCCGCAGTCCCAGCGCTTCAGCGGGAACTCGGCGAGGCAATGATGGAAGCCCTTTACGCCGTGGAACGGAAGGGTATGAGCCAACGCCTGGAGCGCGAGGTCACTTAACTACCAGCGCAGCTCCCAGACGCGAACCGGGTCTTCAAGCCCGCGCAGTGGCTGCTCGCCACGGTCGTTGAACAAGAACCCCTTGCCCGCCACGAGCTCACGGACGACGTTCGCAACCAGGATCTCGCCGCCCTCGGCGAGTGCAGCAACGCGTGCGGCAGCAATCACCGCAGTCCCGAACAGGTCGTCATCTTCCGCGATCGGTTCGCCGGCGTTGATACCGACCCGCACCCGAAGGCCGTTCGGGAGGCCTTCCATTTCGCCGCCCAGGGCCTCCGCGTGGAGCGCTCGCTGAAGCGAGATCGCGCACTCAAGCGCTCGCTGGGCCGAACCGAACGACGCGAGGAAACCGTCACCCATCGATTTCACTTCACTCCCGCCGTGAGCCTTCAACGCTTCGCGCGTAATGCGCTCGTGTTCGCGCAAAAGTTCGCGGCCGACGTGATCACCGAGAGCTCGAAGCAGGTCGCCGTGCCGTTCGATGTCGGTGAACAGGATCGTGCGGAAAGCGTTGCCGCTGCGAATGCCGAAGCGCGCGCGGTTCTCCGCTGCTGCCACGTCCAGGATGAAGCTGCGGCAGGTATCGACCACCGGCTGATCCCACGCGAACGGCGACTTTCCCGGAAGAACGGAAAGCCGGGCATCGGGGATCGTCGCGACGAGTTGGCGGGCACGATCGATCGCGAAAAACGGCGTATCCATCCGGTGCAACACCAGCACGGGACATTTCACCTCTGGAAGGAGCGCCTGGACATCGCCGGCAGCCATGGCGATGTTGGCCGCCTGAAACTCTTCGGCGGTGACACTCTCGCGGACGTAGCGGGCGATTCGAGCGGTCTGCGCGCCATCATCGAGGCCATTGATCGCGGTCGCGAGAAGGTCGGTGAAGAGCGGCCAGTTTTTCTCAAGGAGCGGGAGCAGCGAACTCCAACCTGGCGCACCGGCGGAAGTACCGGCCCCGGGATTGGTCCGAAAGAGCGTGAGCGACGCGACCCGGCCCGGGTTTTTCGCCGCAAACTGAATGGCTACCTTGCCGCAGTCAGTCCCGGCGAAAATATGCACCCGTTCGAGGTCGAGTCGATCAAGGACACCGGCAAGGTCGCGCTCATACGCATCAACGGAAACGTCTTCGATGCCGCGTTCCGAAAGGCCATTGTTTCGATGGTCGAAGCGGATGACGGTGGCCCATTCCGCCACGGATTCGTAGCAGGCGCGCGCCTCCGGGACGTCCCATTCGTATTGAATGTTGCTGAAGCCGGGCGGGTACATGATGACGATCGGTACGCCCTCGCCAATCGACCAAAAGGCGATCGAGGCCCGATCCGAAGTCTGTGCATACTGAATGCGCGGCAGCACGATGCAGGCTCTCTCCCAAGCAAATCCTATCGTACGAATGCAATCCGCCTCACCACCGTGTGGGTGAGTGCCCGACCCCGACTAAAGGCGGAGAAGAATCTCACCCTCCGAGCGGAGGGCGGACGGCCAGCCTTCGAAGCGAACCTGCGGCCGCAGCAGCTTGCCCCCGTCCAAAGCAACCAGCGGCACACGCTCACCCGAGCCGGTCTCCACGAACCATTCGCCGGGGCCGGCCCGGGCTAGCTCGAAGTACCAACCGGCGGCGTCTTCACCCCAACGCACGACCGCTGGCCCGCGCACTTCCGGCGTTCGTATCCAGGTCAGAATCCGGCCCCACGAGACGACAAGCGCGCCGAGGCCGACCGCGATGACCACCCAGGACGCAAACCGCAGACCGTCAAACGCCTGGCGGACCTGGTGCGCGGCATGCAGGAAGAGAGCGCCGTCCATCGCGCGATGCTACTTGAAGTGCGCCATCACCTCGTTCGCGAACTTGTCCATCACGGCCATCGTGTCCGCCGCTGTTCGGCCAAGGTTGAAGCCCGGGATGATCAGTTCATCCACTCCGGCCTCGGTGTACTGCTCCACCAGCGCGCGGATCTGAGGACCGGTTCCCGCGATGGCGGGACGGCCGGACAGGCGCATCCTGTCGGCAACGGTTTCGTCGTCGCTCATGGTGAGCATCCCCTGCGCCGAGTGCTTGATGGACTTTGGGTCGCGGCCAGCCTCTTCGCAGTAGCGATTGAGGATCGCGCCCTTGTGCGCGAGCACTTCCGGAGTGCCCCACACGTTCCATTCGTCCGCATACTTCGCCGCGATGCGCAGGGTGCGCTGCTCGCCGCCGCCGCCGATCAGGAGCGGTAGAGGCTGCTGCACGGGCTTCGGGGCCAGCGGTGCGTCCGTCATCTGGTAGTACTTCCCGGTGAAGTTTGTCTGCTCGTTGGTGAACAGCCCCTTGATGACTTCACACGCTTCTTCAAAGCGGTTCATGCGGCCGCCAAGGGTTGAAAAGTCGATCCCGTAGGCCTTGTGTTCGTTCTCCTGCCAGCCAGCCCCAAGGCCGAGCACACAGCGTCCGTTGGAAATGTTGTCGACGTTCGCGGCCATTTTTGCGAGCACGGCCGGATGCCGGTAGGTATTGCCGGTCACGAGCGCGCCGATTCGCACGCGTGGGACGGCCGCGGCAAGGGCGGCCAGCGTCGTCCAGCACTCGGACATCGGCCCGCTCGTGTCCTCGGCGTTCGGCATGAAGTGGTCGGCAAACCAGACTGAATACCAGCCTGTCTCTTCGGCGTGCTTGGAAAGAGCGAGCGTGTCGCTCCAGGAATTGGCCGGGCTGGGCCAAAAGCTAAATCGCATGGTTCATCTCCGCGGTAGGTGCGGAGATTGTGGGTGGCGCCCGGCGAGATGTCGACCGGGCGCTAGACCATCGTTCGCAATGCCTGGGAATCGTCGATCGTCACCGCGCCACGAGAAATCGTGATCCAGCCATCGCGCGAGAACTGATTGAGCTGCTTGTTCACGCTCTCACGGCTTACACCCAGCATCGAAGCGAGTTCACCCTGAGTCACCTGGATGCGCTGCCGCCGGCCAGCCGGAGCGTCGCCGGTCGCGGCAAGAGAGAGCAAGTGCTTCGCCAGGCGGTGGGGGAGGTCGAGAAACATCAGGTCGGTCACCACTTCGTCGGTGCGGCGGAGGCGGAGCGAGAGCGTTTCGAGCAAGGCGAGAGACGCTTCCGGGCGCTGGCGGACCCAGTCGCGGAAATCCTCTCGCGAAACCACGAATGTCCGGGTCGCCTGCATGGCGGTCGCGGTGGCGGAACGCGGCCGGCTGTCGAATAGGGCGAACTCGCCGAAGCAATCGCCTTTGCCCACCAGCGCAAGCGTCGCCTCGGAGCCCGAACCTGAGAGTCGGCTAATACGGACACGGCCGTCTACCACCACATAGAGCGCATCCCCGGCATCACCCTCGTGGAAGATGGTGCTCCCGGCGTTGAAGCGACGGACGCGGCCTCGGGAAGCCAACAGCGTCACGTCCTCGTCGGGCAGGCGCGCGAGAAGCGGCACGTCGCGAATGTAGACGTCATTCGAATTCGCATCAGTAGAAGGCACGGCGGTTCTCCAGGGTGGTGATTCTCACATTCCCAGACTCTAAAGGCATTCGTATGTGACGGGGCTCTCGAACGAACTGGAGAAAGTGTGACGCGAGCAACTACGGGCAAGGCCGCGGCCAAAGGAAGGTAGTTGCATAGGGAAACAAGGGAGAGTGAAATGTTGGAACTGTTCGATTATCAGGAAGCGGCCGCCGCCCGCCAGCGGGACATGCTTCGCGCTTTCGCACGAGCTCAGCGGTCGGGTCTGACCGCCGAAGGGTCGCGGCCGCGGACACGCCGTTGGTTTGGCTGGCTCGGGGGTGCTTCGAGCCGCGACAACTCCGCCAATGCCGCGTTCCCAGAACCACAAGCGTAGTCAGATATTCGTTGGCCGGGTCCATTCAGCCCGGGCGACGTCAAGCTCTGTCACGTCCAGGATGCCTTCAAACGTGAAGTAGTCGTACCCTAGCCGCCATGCCTTCACCGGGGTCCGGACCCCAGTACACACCGGTCGCAGATAGTTCCGGGCGCGTTTCGCGGTACCGTGTCGAATTTCCGCATGCGGGTATCGTCGAAACCGAAGATGGCCGCTTCGAAGCGACCGAGTTCGCGGAAAGGCGGTCGGGTTGGGCGGGCCGCGTCAAGGATTTCAAAGACTCACTCATCGGCACCTCGATGCACAGCCGCCGCCTCGCCGAGGAGCGTCTGAGCAATCCCGTTGCTCTCGCCATCTTCTCGTCCGACGCGCTGTCTTCTACCGCGTACGCAACCCAGGAAATCCTGCTCATCCTCGTGCTGGCTGGCACGGCCGCCATCCACCTGAGCCTGCCGATTGCGTTCGCGATTACGGCGCTCCTTGCCGTGGTCGTTATTTCATACAGCCAGCTAATCCGCGCCTATCCGGCCGGGGGTGGCGCGTACACGGTCGCGCTTGAAAACCTCGGCGCGATTTTTGGATTGATTGCCGCCTCGTCCTTGCTCATCGACTACACCCTCACGGCCGCGGTGAGTATCGCCGCCTGCGTCGAAGCCATCGTTTCGGCCGCCCCAAGCGTGGACCACGTGCGCATCTACCTGGCAGTTGCTCTGATTTCGTTGATCGCGCTCGGCAACCTGCGCGGCATCCGCGAGTCTGGCACATTGTTTTCGATTCCCACGTACGGGTTCGTCTTCGTCCTCGCCGGGACGATCATCATCGGGATGATGAAGGTCTTCACGGGCGACGATCCGAACATCCTCAAGACCGGTGACCCGACCAAGGCCGCGGAAGGCGCGACCCACGCCCTCAGCCTCTTCCTCATCCTTCGGGCCTTCTCGGCTGGTTGTGCCGCCCTGACGGGCGTCGAAGCAATTTCCAACGGTGTTTCGGCGTTCAAACCACCTGAGTGGAAGAACGCAATCTACACAATGGTCGCGATGGGCTTGCTCCTTGGTTTCCTCTTCATCGGCACTACGTTGCTGGCCCGCCACTACGGCATTGTCTACGTACACGGCGACAAAGAGACTGTGATGTCGCAGGTCGGCGAACGCGTCTTCGGCCGGAATTTCCTGTACTACTTGTTGCAGGGCTTCACCGCAGGAATCCTCTTCCTGGCTGCGAACACCGCCTATAACGGCTTCCCGATTCTCGCTTCGATCCTGGCGCGCGATGGCTATCTCCCCCGCGTCTTCCATCAGCGCGGCAACCGCCTCGTCTTCAGCTACGGAATCGCAGCGCTGACCGGATTCGCGGCGCTGCTGCTCATCGGGTTCCAGGCCAGCACCACGCGGCTCATCCCGCTTTACGCACTCGGTGTGTTCCTCTGCTTCACGTTGGCCCAGACGGGCATGGTCTATCTCTGGTTCCGGCGAAAGTCGCCTGGATGGAAACGATCGGCCTTGATCAATGGGTTCGGCGCGGTCGTCACGGCGGTCGTGTTCGTCATCATCATGGTGACGAAGTTCGCCGAGGGTGGCGTCGCGGTCGTGATCGCCATCCCGATCATCACCTGGCTCCTCTGGGCGATCGGAAACTTCTACAAGAAGCTCCAGCGCCAGCTTCATGTTTCGCCGGACGCCATCCTCGATATGGTCGCCCACGGCGAGTCGAGGATTCCGATCATCGTCCCGGTCGAGGATGTGAATCTCGCCACAGTCATGACGCTCGGCGCCGCCTGCGAACGTTCGCGCGATGTCACTGCCGTGCACGTGATTGTTGATCCGGATTCGCCATCGACGGTCGCCCAACGGTGGAATCGGCAGTTCCCATCCATCCCGCTGGTGGTGATTAACTCGCCCTTCCGTACCGTATCGGACCCGATCGCCCGTTACGTGGATGACCGCTTGAAGCGGGCGCCTCACGAAGTGACGGTCATGGTGCCGTTGCTCGAAGTGAAGAAGCCCTACCATCGCCCGCTGGTCAATCAGAGCCTCAAGCGCCTCACCCGCCTGCTGCAACATCGCCGCCACGTGACCGTCGTTCAGCATCCGTTCAGCGCCGGCGGCATGGGCCGCCGCCGCAACCGCACAATAAAGCCGGACAGCCTCGCTCCCTGAGTCCCAAAGTCCGTCTCGGATCCCGAAATCTAGGGATTCGCCTTACTGATCCCGTGGATATCCCTCGCCTACGATGAATATGGGTGACGACGCGGATGCACCCAATGAACAAGGACAGTGCAAATACCGGTGCAGGTAGCCTTAATCGCGGCGGATCCCGACTGTGGCGCGCGACTTATCGAGTCGGCCCGCGGTGCAGGGTTCGAAGCTTGGCTCGTCTCTGACGCTCAGGGCCAGTCATGCGCCATCTTGGCCTTCGATGGTTTCAGCCCCTCGGCCATCATCGAACGGATGCAGGGTGACTCCGCGGCCGCCGGGCCCCGTTACGTCCTCGCGGGGCTCTCCATCGAAGACGTCAACACTGCCCACTCGCTTGCCCCGGAAATCGATGACGTGTTTCCGGCGGGTGACGCTACAGCGTTCGCCTTCCGCCTCAGAATCGCCGAGCACCAAGTCCGCCATCTCCGCGAACGCGCCGGGCCGGCGGCCAGAATCGAACAGGCCAACGACGCTATATACACGCTCGATTTCGCGGGGACTTTTTCTTCCGCCAATGCCGCCTGCGAAACTCTCACCGGCTATCCGCGCGAACTCCTCATTGGGATGCCCATTTCGGCGATTATCGTGCCCGAAGACCTCGCCCGGGCCGCCGACCAGATCCAGGCGAAGCTCACCGGTGAGGCTGCTTCCACGATTTTCTCCGTCGGCATTCGGCGCGCCGATGGCATCCACCGCCAGGTCGAAGTCTCCAGCCGGTTACTTTACGAGAAGGGAAAACCAACGAGCCTCCAGGGGATCGCTCGCGATATCACCGCACAGCGGGAGATGGAAACGCAGCTTTCGCGGCTTGCCGCAATCGTCGAATCTTCCGATTTCGCCGTCATCGGCCGGGACATCGCTGGCCGCGTGACCAGTTGGAACGCGGCGGCCGAGAAAATGTTCGGCTGGACGCGCGAAGAAGCAATAGGCCACACCATGCGTCGAATTGCCCTGCCCGATCAGGCTGACGGCGTCGCTTCGCAGTTCGTTTCCGTCGTTTCCGGTGGAACCATGCAAACCCACGCTGTGCGCCTGCGTCGCGACGGCACGATTTTCCCTGTGCGGGCCACCGCGTTCCCTGTTTATGACGCCGCCGGACACATTACTGGAACCGCCAGCGTCGTCTCTGACCTCACCTCGGAAGAAGCTCAGGCACGCGCATTGGAGGAGTCCGAAAGGCGCTACCGCGCCGCCGCAGACCTCAGCCTGGACGCATTCTTCATCCTTCAGGCAGTCCGGGACGCTGCCGGCGAGATCTGCGATTTCCGTTTCATCGACATGAACGCCCGCGCTGAATCGCTTATCAGTACGAAGCGCGAAGACGCCCTCGGGCAGTTGATGTGCGAACTGATCCCGGAAGGCCGGACCGATGGCTTCTACGATCGCTACGTTCAGGTAGTAAAAACCGGCGTGGTTTGCGATGAAGAGATGTCCATCGGATCTACGAGGTTTCCTTCCAGGTGGCTGCGGCTAACAGTGGTAAAGCTCGGTGATGGCGTTGCGATCACGGCTCGGGACATCACGGAGCATCGCCGCGAGCAAGAAGCTCTCACGCTGGCGCAGGCGCAGCTCAGCGCGGTGTTCGAGAGTTCCAACGAGGCGGTGCTCGTGCTTAGCCCGCAACTCACCCTCATGAGCGCCAACCGCTCCGCCCGAAGGGCCGCCGAGCGCTTTTTCGGCACCGAGGCGGCCCCGGGCGATCCCATTGCGCCGTGGGTGTTCCCGGACGAATGGGCCACGTTTAAGCAACTCTGCCAGGTCGCACTCGACGGCGGCCAGCGCACCGTCGAATGGCGCCGCCACTCCATCGATGGCGAAGACGTCTGGCTTGAATACTCATTCTCCGGAGTAACCAACCACGACGGGGGCGCCATCGGTGTCGCGATAGTCGCTCGCGACGTCACCGAGCGCCGCACACTGCAACTGGCAATCGAGGAGCGGGAGGCCGCTCTCACGGCCGTCTTCGCCAGCATGAACGAGGGCATCACGCTCATCGATCCCGACCGCCGCTTCATCTTGGGCAACCAAATCGCAGTCGAACGAATGCGCCTGCTCTCCGGCAATGACCCCGTCGCCGGCGGTGATATGCACGAATACGTTCGCCCCGGAGATTGGGACGATTTCGACGATCTCCACCGGCGCGCCATGGCCGGCGAACATGTCACCACCACCGGACGCTTCCCCGACGCCACCACGAACCAGGTCACCTGGGTCGAGTACCACCACCAGCCGGTGCGCGACGAGCAAGGCACTGTCGTTGCAGTCGCCCGGGTGACTCGCGATGTGACCGACACGAAGACTGCCGAGCGCGCCCTCCGCGAAGCCACTCGGAATCAACGGGCGATCGTCGAAAACACACCCGACGCGCTCTTCGTGCTCGATATCGAAGGGCCTGAAACGGATCCTCACTTCCGAGTCGCGATGGTCAATTCGGCATTTTCGCGACTATCAGGCCTCTCGGCCGAACTCGTCCAGGGCCACTTAGTAGAGGACGTGTTCACCGATCCCCGCGTCCTCCAGGACGCACTCGCGAAGTACGGTGCGGCATTGCAGGCCGGGGCCACTATCACCTATGAAGAACAGGTCCCTTTCGGCAGATACCCGCACATTCAGACGAACCTGACCCCGTTGGCCGATGCAAAGGGCAACTTCACGCGGCTCATCGGGAGTTCCCGCGACATCACCGATCGGAAGCGCCTCGAAGCGGAAGAACGGGCCGCTCGCGAAGAGGCCGAACGCCTTGCCGTCATCGTTGAGTCCGCCAGCGACGCAATCGTCAGCCTCGACATGCGCCGCCATATCACCTATTGGAGCCCCGGCGCCGAACGTGTCTATGGCTTCCTGAAGGGGGAAGCACTGGGCCAACCAATCTCATTAATCTATCTCACTGACCGAGGGCCGGGCACGGCCGTCACAGCCCGCCAGCGGCTGGACTCGGTCTTTGCCGGCGAGGCTATCCTTGGCTCCTCCACCCAACGCCGCCACAAAGACGGCCATGTCGTCGATGTGCTTGTCTCAGCCTTCCCTCTTCGAAACGCCGACGGTGAAGTAATCGGCGTTGCCAGCACGGCCACCGATATCACCGATCGGCTTCGCGCCGAAGCGGCCGCTCGCGAAGGCGCCGCCGACCTGAACGCCGTGTTCACCAGTTCCCAGGATCCATTCATCCTCCTCGACATCCAGGGCCGGATTGTTTCGATGAACCCCGCAGCCCTTGAAGACTTAAACATCGTCCGTGGCCGCGAAGACGTTGTCGGGCTGCCGTGGGAAGAACTCATGCCGGACGAGGGGAAGTCCGAGTTCCGCGGTCACTTCGAACGCGCTTGCGCCGGCGACTCGGTCACGTTCGAACGCCAGACCACGATAGGCAGCGAAAAGAAGTGGTTCGACGTGACGTACTCCGCTGTGCGATTGGAAGGCGGCGCTCTGCGCGGAGTCCTGATCAGCGCGCGCGACATCACGGAACGCAAGCGCACCAACGAAACATTGCTCCAGGCCCAAAAGCTGGAGTCTCTTGCAGTCCTCGCTGGTGGAATTGCCCACGACTTCAACAACGTGCTCGTCGGCATTCTCGGCAACGCCGGCCTGGCCCTCGCCGAACTCTCACCGAATTCGCCGGCGCGGCCTACGGTCGAAGCGATCGAGCTCGCTGGTCAGCGGGCCGCCGAACTCGCCCGCCAGATGCTCGCTTACTCAGGGCGGGGCAAGTTCGTAATCCAGGACGCCGACCTGAACGACATCGTGCGTGAGATGACACACCTGCTCCGGGTTTCGATCGGCAAACGTGTCGCACTGCGGCTCCAACTCGCCGAAGAATTGCCCTTGGTTCGGGCCGACAGCACCCAACTTCGGCAGGTGATCATGAACCTCGTCGTTAACGCTTCCGATGCCATCGGCGACAACGAAGGCGCTATTTCCGTGGTCTCCGGCACAGTCCACGCCTCTCGTGAACTGCTTCGCGACAGCTACCTCTCGCCAGAACTCGAACCAGGAGAGTACGTGAGCGTCGAAGTCACAGACACAGGCTCGGGGATGGATGCCAACACCCTGGCTCGCATCTTCGATCCGTTCTTCACGACGAAGTTCACCGGACGCGGGCTTGGCCTCGCTGCCGTCCTGGGCATCATGCGCGGACACGGCGGCGCCATCAAAGTAGAGAGCACTCCCGGCCGGGGCACGACCTTCCGCCTGCTCCTCCCAGCGATCGTCGCTGAAGGGCTTGCGACGCCCGCAGCGGTGACGAACGTGCCCTGGCGCGGTCACGGCACCGTCCTCGTGGTCGACGATGAGCCGACGGTCCGAGCCGTCACCCTGCGCGCGCTGAAGATGTTGGGCTTCGAAACACTCGAAGCCGAGGATGGGGCCGCCGGCCTCGAAGTGTTTGCAGCCAACCGGGAATCCATAGTCGCGGTCTTGCTCGATATGACGATGCCGCGGATGAACGGCGAGCAGACCTTCCTCGCGATCAAACACTTGGCGCCGCGAGCGCAGGTGATCTTGATGAGCGGCTACACGGAGCAGGACACAGTTCAGCGGTTCGGCGACAGTGCGCTCGCAGGCTTCATCCAGAAGCCCTACGAACTGGCAACGCTCCGTGCCGCTCTCCAAACCGCTCTCGGCGAGGGCGGCCCGGCCTAGAACATCCGTGCGGTATACTCCGGACGTGACTGACGAAGGCCGAATTGTCGCGGCGGACCTGGGAGCCGATGACGGCGAAGAGCGAACCCTCCGACCGCAACTGTTGCAGCAGTTCCCCGGACAGGACCGCACCAAAGACAACATCGCCATCGCCATCGAGGCGGCCAAAGCTCGAGGCGAAGCCCTCGACCACCTCCTCCTCTACGGCCCACCAGGGCTCGGCAAGACCACCCTTGCAAATATCGTCGCCAACGAGATGGGCGTCGCCATCCGCACCACGAGCGGACCAGCGTTCGAACGCCCGGGCGATCTCGCCGCGATCCTCACTGGCTTGAAAGAGCACGACATACTCTTCATCGATGAGGTTCACCGGCTTTCGCGCGCTGTTGAAGAGATCCTCTACCCGGCGATGGAGGATTTCGCGCTGGACCTCGTGATTGGCAAAGGGCCGGGCGCTCGAACCGTCAGGCTGGCTATGCCTCGATTCACGCTCATTGGCGCGACTACCCGCTACGCGATGATCAGCGCCCCGCTACGAGACCGCTTTGGCTCGGTCTTCCGGCTCGACTTTTACGACGCCGCCACACTGACCACGATTGTGAAACGGTCGGCCTCCATTCTCGGGACCGAGATTCCGGAAGACGCTGCAATGGAGATAGCACGCCGGGCGCGGGGCACGCCCCGCATCGCCAATCGGCTGCTCCGACGTGTCCGCGACTACTCGGAAGTCCGCAACGGCGGCCCAATCACGCTCGATACAACGCGCGCAGCGCTGGCCATGCTGGAAGTCGACGACCTGGGCCTGGACGATTCCGACCGGTCGGTCCTGCGTTGCATCATCGAAAAGTTCAACGGTGGCCCAGTCGGGCTCGAAACCATCGCCGCAGCAATCTCCGAAGAATCCGACACCATCATGGATGTCTACGAGCCATTCCTTCTGCAGTGCGGATTCCTGAACCGGACGCCACGAGGGCGGATTGCAACCGCCGCGGCCTACCAGCACCTCGGGCTGCCTGTGCCCCGGGAACGCCCCGGAGCACAGGTGGGTTTCTGGGAAGAAAAGCCGCTGGCCGAAGAGGTTTAGCGAGTTCCCACCGATTTAGGAGGAGTCCGAAGTGAGTCGTCAGCGTATTTCTTCGGGTGGGCCGTTCGAGGACGTGGTTGGGTACTCCCGCGCTGTCCGTACAGGTGACCTTGTCTTTGTCGCAGGCACGACGTCTGCGATGCCCGACGGCACGGTCTTCGGCGACAACGACGCCTACCTGCAGGCCAAGCGGGCGCTCGAAGTCATCCAACAAGCCTTGCAAGAGGCCGGCGCCACGATGGACCACGTCGTCCGCACCAGGATGTTCGTGACCGACATCACGCGCTGGCAGGAGTACAGCCGCGCACACGGCGAGTTCTTTCGGGCAACCAAACCCGTGGCAACGATGGTTCAGGTAGTGGCGTTAATCGACCCACGGATGCTCGTTGAAATTGAAGTGGACGCAGTTATCGATAGCTAGCGAAGGACGCGAACGCCGGTGCCCTGGGCAATGGGCAAAAAGTCATCGTCGAAGCTCAGGATCGCCGCACAACCCTGGCGAAGTGCAACGAGGAGATTCGCGTGATCGATCACCGAGGCGGTTTTGTCGTCCCGACTGAGAATCCGCCGCAGGGCTTTGGCCTCGTCTTCGCCGGCAACAGGGACGATGGCCACTTCAGAATCCACCATGCGACGAAGCTTACTCACCGTATGCATTCCACTTCGCCGGCAGAGCGCCAGCGCTTCGTAGTAGGTCCAATTGGCAGTGATAAGTTCTGGCTGGCCCAGTTCGCGCAGGGCGCGAAGTGCCCGTCGCAGAGGAAGCGCCCACTGATCGCGCTCTAACGCGAACGGGACGAGCGCGCTGGCATCGACGAAGACTTTCAAGGCGGGTCGTAGCTGCCCGGGTCCTCGGCGACGCGCAGCGCCCGCCGCTCCTCAGCTTTGGGGTATCAAGCCCTACGGTGCATGGTGGTCCCGATAGCGTTCGCCTGGGCCGCGGATTCCGCTGAATCGTCCAGTGTCACGAGTTGCACATCTTCGCCGTACTTCCGCCGCAGGGCGGCAAGGATCAATTCATCCGCGAGTCGTGGGTTTTTGGGAAGGAGGCTCCCATGGAGATATGTGCCGATGGCGTTCGCCCGGCGTGCGCCCTCCGTGCCGTCGCCGTGGTTGTTCCCGGCGCCACGCTTTACTGTTCCGAACGGTTCTTGACCCGGCGCAAGATAGGTGCGGCCACCGTGGTTTTCGAATCCAACGACGTCGCCTTCGCGCGTTTCCAAGACCACGTCGCCGATGCAGCGGTCTGCAACTGGACCGGGGTGACGGGTCTCCAGATCGAAGACACCGATGCCCGGAATGACCCCGCCTTCGTGATCTAAATACCGGTGCCCGAAGAGTTGGAAGCCGCCGCAAACCGCGAGCATCGGCATGCCGTCGTCGACTGCCTCGCGAATCGCCACGCCTTTTTCGACCAGATCATCGGCGATTCGGCGCTGCTCTCGGTCCTGGCCGCCGCCCACAAGAACTATGTCGAACTGGGCAACATCAAACGGGTCGCCAACGTTGACGTCGCTGACATGGAATCCAATTCCGCGCGCTTCACAACGATAGCGGAGCGCGATCACGTTCCCACGATCGCCGTAGATGTTCATTACATCTGGATAAAGGTGCGCGACTCGGAGTTCCATTCCGCTAGTGTCGCACCACCTGTCCCGGCCTCGCCAGATTCCTATCCCGCGGCTACCGGCGGTGGAGGCCCGGCCGCCAAAAGCGCCATTGTTTCCGGGGTTGGATCCAGGTCTTTCGTCAGCAGCGCGGTGATCTGATAGATCATCGCGGTCGCATCGTTACGTTGCTTCTCGTACGCGCTCATCGCGCTCTCGAACTCCTGATTTCCCTTGAGCACGGAATCGAGCGCGTTCGCCAATTCGTCGGCATCGCGGAAGGCGTCGTTGATTCCTTGTCCCAACAGCGGGTCGCGGTAGTACCCGGCGTCACCGACCAGGGCCCAGCCCTGCCCGAATGGCTTCCGATAGAAGCTCTTGTGCGGTGTCAGGCCCATGAACTTGCTTGTCCGTGCGGCACGTCCGAGGCGAGAGCCGAGGCTTTCGTTCGTCGAAAACGCTTCGCGCATGTTGCCTTCAATGTCGCCCTTAATGTCCGGAAACTTCGCGACTGCGTACTCGACGCCGAGGCAGGTCTCGCCGTCGTTCGTGGGAAACACGAACATCGCGCGGCCACCGCCCATGTACAACTCAGCCATACTGCCCGCTTCGAAACCGCTGAAGTAGGCGTAGTAGCCCGCGGTCGTGCCCGCGACTTCGTTATAGCTCGGCGCGTTCACCTGGCGGGCCACGAACGACTCGCGCCCATCTGCCCCGACGACGACACGGGCCTGTTCCTCGAACGGAACATCGCCGACGCGGCCCTTGATGCCGCGCACCACGCCGTCCTCAACGAGCACCGATTCAACCCGGGCACCTTCACGTACCTCCGCGCCAGCTTCACGGGCTGCCTGCACGAGGATGTTGTCGAGCACTGTTCGCCGCGGCGCGAGCGTGAGCGGGTCATTCGGGTCAGCTGGCATCGCCATCCCCTGCATGTTGCGAAAGGTGCCGTGAAGCGGCGGCGCGCCTGTCGCCAACACGCGGTCGAGCAGTCCCCAGTTGCCAAGCCGCGCAACGCCATCGGGAGTCATGAAGTGAGTGGAAAGGGTGTCACTTGGAAACTTCGCGCGGTCCACAACGAGCACCTTGTGGCCCCTTCGAGCCAGTAACATAGCGAGCGGCGAACCGGCGCAACGGGCGCCGACTACAATCACGTCATACATGGAGCGGATCACCTCTAAAGTGAATGGCGGTTCGTTCATTTTCTCGGCCGCCAGCGGATAGTACGCCAATGCGCGCCGAATCGTCATCCGATCGAGAACTTTTGCTGCTCCACTTGAGCACGATGTTCGTTTTCGACACGCAGGGCCGTATGGCGGCGGTCAACGAACCCGGGCTGCCGCCTCCGCCGCGAATCTTCATCGCCTCGACTGCCTCGGACCGCGTGATTCGCGTTGGGGCGAGAGTTCCGGAACGAGTCGCCCGCGAATGGCTCCGTTGTGCGACGGACGAACAGATCGCTAACAGTGTCAAAGCTCACCAGCCCATTGAACGCGAACACCGTGGACCTGCGTTCGTCCTCCCCGAACTCTTGGGGCCGACGGATGAGGCCATCCTTCCGGTGACCGGCTCGCATCCGCTCCACCCGGAGCTAGTCGCGCGCGGATGGAAGTTCGGTGAGTCTGGGCCGTACCTCGGCGCAGTCCGCGAAGGCGTGGTCGTCGCCGTCTGCTTTTCGTCTCGCGTCGGCGAACACGCCTGCGCGGCCGGGGTCGAGACGGCCAGTTCCTACCGAGGACAAGGGCTTGGCGAGTCGGTAGTGCGTGCCTGGGCGGCAGCTGTCCAGGCGACCGGGAAACTGGCCCTCTACAGCACCAGCTGGGAGAACGAAGCGTCCCGCCGCATCGCCGCCAAACTCGCCGCCAGGCACTTCGGCGAGGACTGGCACCTCACCTGAACCACTGGCACTACTCGAACAAGGCCCGCCTGCGCTTCGGAGGCTTCTGGTAACGCAGGCCAAAATTCGCCAATGCGACATCCCGGATCCGGGCGACGGCCTCTTCCGGCGAGTCGGTGACATAGAACCGGTCCAGGTCTTCCGGATCGATCGTGTGAAGCGCGAGTGGCCGGTCGCGAACGAAATCGATCAGCGGCTGCCAGTACTCCCGCCCCATGAGGATGCATGGATAGTTTCGGATCTTCTCCGTTTGGATAAGCGTGGCGATTTCGAACAGCTCGTCGAGAGTCCCAAACCCGCCGGGCAGGGCGACGAACGCGTACGAATACTTCGCCAGCATCACCTTGCGTACGAAGAAATACCGAAACTCGACGAACAAATCGAGGTACGGATTCGGTTGCTGCTCCTGGGG
>JBDTNM010000049.1:0-16590 GCA_039933735.1 bacterium
GACGGACGGCGACGGTGGAACGTAAACGTGGATCGGGTATCGTGTGAAAGTTACGCCCAAAGAGGTTCTTAGTTATGGCATATGAACTCGATGTGCTGACTCCGATGACGGAGCGCACTGATATTCCGGAATTTGGCAGCGGCGATACCGTCCGCGTACATGCGAAGGTTGTCGAAGGGGACAAGGAACGCATCCAGGTCTTCGAAGGGGTCGTCATCCGTAAGCGGATGAAGGGCCTCGTTTCGAACTTCACCGTACGCAAGATTGCGAGCGGTGTCGGCGTCGAACGGACGTTTCCGACGAACAGCCCGCGCGTCGACAAGGTGGAAGTGATTCGTCACGGCAAGGTCCGCCGTAAGAACCTGTACTACCTCCGCGGACTCACCGGCAAGGCCGCCCGCATCAAGGAAAAGCGCTTCTAAGCGTTCACAGCCGTTAAACCGAAAGCGCCTCGCATTTTGCGAGGCGCTTTTTCGTGTGTGGGAGTGACTTGCTGCTTAGTGGCCGACCGCGCTGGGCAGTGGGTCCGCGCCGCCGGCTGCCACGGTACCTCCGGGGCCTCCGGCAACGGTCTTGCGCAAGGGCAGCTCTTTCATCGCGACGGCGAAGACGGCGCAGAGGATGGCCGCTCCGACGGCGGCGACATAGATGTGGCGCACGCCTGTAACGACTGCCTCGCCGGAGGCATGTTCCGCCCTGTCAAGGATGGCCTGGCCGTCGGGGAGCGTGAGCACCTGTTTCTGAATGGCTGCGTATTCGCCGGCATTGAGCTTCACGGTCGGATCATCGAGTTGCTGGCAAACGGCCGGGCCGACGGCGGCACAATCTTCGGCGCCAAAGCGGCTGGTGAATTCGTCATGGTAGGTGTTCGCGAGGATTGAACCGAAGATGGCGATGCCCAAGACGCTCCCGATCTGGCGAAAGAACTGGCTCGAAGAACTGGCGACGCCGATGTACTGGTGGCTGACGGCGTTCTGGACAACGAGCGACATCGTCGGGAGGACGAGGCCGAAGCCCAGCCCGAGGACGATCATCACGGCGCTGATCTGCCAGAGCTTCGTATCGAGACTCAACTGTGTGAGTGTGCCCAGGGAAACGGCGATGAGGAGCGTGCCGAATACCGTTTGCCACTTGTAGCGGCCGTAGTGCGCGATGAATCGGCCACCCAAGACGCTCGTGATGAGCACGCCCAGCGACTGAGGCATCGAGATGACGCCGGACGTTGTGGCCGAGGCGTTGAGGGCGGTCTGGACGTAAATGCCAAGGAATTGGAACGCGCCAAACACGCCCATGCCGAAGGTGAAGACGATGAGGTTGGACACGAGGAAGACGCGGTTTTTGAAGAGGTGTAGCGGCAGAATTGGTTCGGGGTGGTGCAGCTCTTGAAGGATGAATGCAGCAACCATCACGGCTGAACCGGCGAGCAGTCCGATGATTTCGACTGAGGACCAGGGGTATTTGTCGCCTGCCCAGACGAGTGCAAGCAATGCCGAGACAGAGGCGCCAGAAAGCAGTCCTGCCCCGAGGAAGTCCAGTTTCGGCTTGCCAAACGTTGGCTTCGAAGGCAGGTTGAACCAGATTGCGGGCATGGCGATGAGGCTAATCGGGACATTGATGTAGAAGACCCAGCGCCAACTCAGATTATCGGTGAGCCAGCCGCCGACCGTTGGGCCGGTGATGCTGGCGAGGCTGAACATGCCGGTGAAGAGCCCGATGTATTTGCCACGCTCGGAAGGAGCAAAAATGTCTCCCATCGTCGCGAAGACGGATGCGAAGATGGCCCCGCCGCCGATCCCCTGGACGGCCCTCACCCAGATAAGCATGGGCATACTGTTGGCGGCTCCGCAGGCGGCCGACGAGACCATGAACAGCGCAATGCCGGCGATGGTGAAGAGCTTCCGGCCATAGATGTCGCCGAGCTTGCCAACCAACGGGATGACGACGGTTGAGCTGAGCATGTAGCTCGTGAAGAGCCACGAGAGCAGCGCAAATCCACCGAGGTCGGCGAGGATCTTCGGCGTAGCGGTCGTTACGACGGTCTGATCCAGGGCGCCGACGAACAACGAAAGCATGAGGCTGCCAAGGAGCAGCCACTTCTGGCGGTTCGTGAGCGTTTCGCTGAGTGGCCTAACTTCGGCGGCAGGCTGCATGCATGTCCTTTACCCGTTGTAAACGCTGAGGGTTGCCCCGCAGCGTACATAGTTCGCTAGGAGCGAACAATCGCTCCGCAGGTCGATTACCCCGCAACTAGCAATAGGAGCAGGTGGTGACACCTAACGCTTAGAACTCGAGGATTGCGCGACCAGCGATCTGGCCCGTTTCGAGCGCGTGGCAGGCCTCGTTGATTTCGTCGATCTTGAACCGTCGAGTCACAAGGGCGTCGAGGTCGAGGTCGCCTTCGGCGTACCAGCGCAGGAACATCGGGAAGTCACGGTCTGGACGGCAACTGCCGCCAATGCTGCCGATGTACTTCTTCTCGTTAATTAGCAGGTCGCGCGGGTCGAGCGTGACGTCGGTCGTGGGGACGCCGACGAGTACCGCGGTGCCGCCCGTCTTCGCGCCAAGAATGCCGTTGCGAGCGGCTGGCAGAATTTGCTCCATGGTCTTCCGGACGCCGATGCAGTCGAAGGCGAAGTCTGCACCGAACGTTTCCGCGCCACTCGGATCCTTCTTGCGTGTCAGGTCGCGAATCGCTTCGATGGCATCGACTTTCGAAGCATTGATGCCGTGCGTGGCGCCGAATTTCTTCGCGAAGGCGAGCTTTTCGTCGTCCAGGTCGATTGCGATGACCGGGTCGGCGTCCACGACTTTCGCGGCGGCAATGGCTGAGAGGCCCACGCCGCCGACGCCGAAGACCGCGACGCTCTGGCCCTTCTGCACGCCGGCGGTGTAGTAAACGGCGCCGGAGCCCGTCATGACTGCGCAGCCGATGATGGCGGTGACGTCTTTCTTGTGATTCCCGGGCGTCTTCACGACGTATTGTTCGTCGGCGATGGTGTGATCGGCCCAGGTGAACGAGCCGCCGGTCTGGGCGATCGTGCCGTCCTCGAGCTCGAGGGAGACGCCTTCGGGCCTGCGGGTCGCATTTTCGCCATCACGGGGGACCCAGGTGACCATGACGTCGTCACCCTCTTTGACATGGCGGACTTCACGGCCCTTGGCGACGACGACTCCCGTGGATTCGTGGCCGAGGATGACAGCGGTCGGCCGCTGGCGGGCGATCTGATGGAGTTGCGAGTGGCAGACGCCAGAGGCGTACTGCTTCACGACCACCTGGTAGGGGCCGGGATCGGGCAACCTGACTTCGTCTACACGAAGGGCGCTACCGAGTTCCTGGGGGACAATGACGACGCGAGCCGGAGTGGGCATGAACGACCTCGGGGTTTAGGAAGTGGGCGGATTCTAGAGTCTGTCGAGAGTCTTTGCCGAGCCGACCTGACGTTTAGTGGCACACACGAGCCCGGACGGGGACGTTAGGCCCCCGGCCTACCCGCCGTACGCATCAGAACCCGGGTCCTCCTGCACTTTTCGGTGGATGAAACGGCCGCATCTGCCGAACTTCCTATCACGATGCGCCGGGTATTCCCTAACCTTCTTGCGCGAGTGACGCTGGACGAGCCAGCGAACGCCTCCGTGCGCCTTGCGCGGACCGAAGCAGCGATCGTGCTGCTGCAGTCGGGGGTGGCGTTCGTCTTCGTAATTGGGGCGTATACCGGGCTCTTCGACATCCCATCGCCGACCCGCGAGATTTGCGTTGGGTGGGTCTGGACGTACCACGTCCTGGTGGCGGTGTACTCGTTCGCCTTCCGGGTGAAGGGGCGGACGATTGCCGCAATAGAGCCGATGATCCCGTTGCTCGATGTCTCCTGCGCGACGGCCGTGTACATCGCGCTTGGCGACCCGGTATCGCCCGTGTGGTCCATTTATCTCTATGCGCTGATTGGGTATTCGAGGCGATACCAGGGACTCGGCTATCTCGGTGTCGCGAGCTACACGATCTTGAACCTGCTTGTTGGGTGGCTAGCGATTGGCAACCCGGAGCCAGCGCAATTCCTGGTCATGTTCGTGATGAGCGTCGCGGTGATGGGGCTCTCGTACACGATTTCGGAGGCCTGGCGAGACGCCGAACGGCGCGCTCGAGCCCTCGCGGAAACGGACTCACTGACCGGGCTGGCGAACCGAAGGACATTCTTCGAGCGGCTCGAGGCGCTCGAGGGCACCGGCGCTAGCATCCTCATGCTGGACCTGGACCACTTCAAACGATTGAACGACGAGTTCGGGCATCTTCGCGGGGACGATGTGCTGAGGGCGACCGCGAGGGCGATCACGGAGAGCGTGCCTGCCGGAGCCATTGCCGGGAGATTCGGCGGTGAGGAATTCATCGTTGCGTTGCCGGGCGTTGATGTGCGGAGTGCGGCATTGGCGGGAGAGACGGTTCGACGGGCCATCGCGAACGCTACGCCGACCACGGTGTCGATCGGATGCACTGTGCGGCGGCCGCTCGAAACCATCGATCAGACGATCAAGCGGGCTGATGAACTGCTGTACGTGGCCAAACGGAATGGGCGTGACCGGGTAGCGAAGGATGCGATAGAACGGTTCGCGGCCTGAAGCGCGGCCGCGGGACGCGTAGTATTCCGGGTCATGGATAGTCCACTCAATTACGAATCGCGCGGGCCAATCGGTCTGCTCACGCTTAACCGGCCGGAACGGCTCAACGCCATCGACCACACGATGCTCACCGGACTTCGGGCGTTCTTCGATGCACGACACCGGGACTACTCGACGCGTGTGCTCGTCGTGACAGGCGCCGGAAGAGGGTTTTGCGCCGGGCTCGACCTCAAGGCGTCTGGCGAGCAAGGCCAGTGGCAGCCGGGCGTTGGGCCTGTGCAGGACACGATGACCTTCCAGGAAGACATTGCCGACCTGATGGTGAAGATGCGGAACTGTCCGCAACCGATCATCGCCGCGGTGAACGGCGCCGCTACCGGCGGAGGGCTTTCGATTGCGATCGCTTCGGATATGCGGATCGGCACGGAGAACGCGCGTTTTGCCTGTTCGTACCTGAACCTCGGGCTTGGCGGGGCCGATGTGGGGTCTTCGTACTTCCTTCCGAAGATTGCCGGTTCGGCTCACGCGGCCGACATGTTGTATTCGGGGAGAATCGTGGATTCGGCTGAAGCGAAAGAGATGGGGCTGATCACGCAGATCGTTTCCCAGGAGCAACTTCTGCCGACCGCCATTGCGATCGCGGAGGGGATGATTCGAAAGGCGAGCCCGATGGGACTGCGCCTGACGAAACAGGTTCTGAACGAGACCGTCACCGGGATTTCTCTCGACACGGCATTGAAGCTGGAGAACCGAAACCAGGTTCTTGCGAGCCAGACGGCGGACGCGCGAGAGGCGAGACAGGCGTGGTTCGAAAAGCGCGACCCGCAGTGGAAAGACGCCTAGATCGGTAGATTCATGGGTCATTTCGGCTTCGCGGGAACAAATCGAGGGTAGCGAGCGTTCTCTGGTCCAAGGGATTCGTCCCGGAGGAGAAGCGAGATGCGCTCAGTATTCTTTTCAATCGCGGCTGCGGCATTCATCGGCGGCTCGGCACTGCTTGGTTCAACCAACGATGCCGTGGCCTGTGCCGGGCTCATTGGTTCGAATGGATCGGTGAACCTCGGACGCACGACTACGCTGGCTGCATACCATAACGGCGAGGAACACTACGTCACGTCGTTCGAGTTCCAGGGCACGGGCGGGGGCGAATTCGGCACGCTCATCCCATTGCCCGGCATCCCTTCGAATGTAGAGCGAGGCGGGGACTGGACTCTCCAGAGGCTGGTTCGTGAGACAAGTCCCGTAGAGAAGTTGGCGTTCGCGGCGGCACTTTCGGACCGCGCTGGCGCTTCCGGGGCAGAAGTACTCATCGAGAAGCGAATCGACGCGCTCGATCTCACGGTCCTCCGCGGCGGCGGACCGGATGTCGCAAAATGGGCGCAGGAGCATGGCTTCCACCTTTCGCCGGACGCGCCCGAGGTGCTGGACTTTTACGCGGAACGCAGCCCCATTTTCCTGGCAGCGGTGTTCGACGGAGATGCTGCTATCGATCGAGGACAGGGGGCCGGGGATGGGACGCCCGTCCATCTGACCATCCCGACAGACAACCCCTGGGTGCCGTTGCGGATTCTCGGCCTCGGCAAGCAGGAGACCGACCGCGTGCAGGCTGATGTCTACCTGCTCACGGACCAGCAGCCGCGGATCCTTCCGGGCCTTCGCTCGGGGCTCACGCGAGACTACAGCGCCGATGCGAGCGACAGCCTGCTGGACGATCTCCGTTCGGATAAGGGCATGAGCTGGGTGCCGAAGTCGGCATGGCTGACCAAGATTGGGATCAACAGCAAGGTCTCGGACCTGAAGTACGACCTTGCGGTGGATGCCGACGGAGCGCAGCGGCCGTCATCGATAGCAGCGGGCCTGGAGAAGCCGCAACCGGTCTGGCCTCAGACAGTGGTCCAGGCGACCAATTCGCGCGAGGGATCGACGGACAACTGGGGTCTGTTGTGGGTGCTGCTTATCCCGGGTGGACTGGCCGTTGCCCTGTTGCTGGCGGTCAGGGCTCAATCGGGGCGGTCGTCAAAGTGATCTGGGCAGTCCGAGGTCTCGGGCTGGTGATGGTTGCCGCGGTGTTCGTCACCGCGGCGGTTGCGATGGCGGCCGGCGGTAACGCACAGCCGCCAGTCTCCAGCGCAGCCATCAGTATCCATTTCTCGAAGTTTTCGACGAAAGAGATCACTGTGGCGGCGGGGTCACCAGTGAGCTTCACCCTCACGAACCAGGACCCCATCGAACATGAGTGGATCGTCGGCGACGAAGCGACTCATGCTCGACACCGGACGGGGACGGAGCCTTATCACGACCAGATCCCGACTGAGGTCACGTTGCGGGCGTTCGAAACCAAGACGACCGTGGTGACCTTCGACAAGCCGGGCGACTATGCGTTCGTCTGCCATCTGCCAGGACATGAGGAATACGGCATGCGCGGGGTCATCCATGTGGTCGGCGCCTGATCCGGAGCCGTGTTCGTTGGCATACACTTCCGTAGCTCTCGAACGCGGAGGTGAACGATGAAAGTAGTCCGAACGACAGATTCGAACGAGGCACAGGCGACGGCACCGATCTTCGTAGGCACGGTGCACAGCCGCCCGTTGATCCCGCGCGACGTCAGCGAATCAGTAACGGTGACGCTCGTCCGCTTCAGTGATGGCGGCCGAACCAAGCGTCACACCCACGCGGCGGACCAGATTCTTTACATCACCGAAGGGCACGGGATCGTCGCGAGCGAGGACCACGAGAATCACGTCGGCGCCGGCGACATCGTCCACGTTCCGGCCGGCGAGACGCACTGGCACGGCGCCGAGGCAGGACGGGACATGGCGCACCTCTCGATCCTGCCTCCCTGCGAAACGACGGTTTTGGATTGAGCGAGGGCCTGATCCCGGAAGAAACCCGCTCGATGATCGGGCAGCTCCTGAGTGAACCTGTGACCGGGACGATTACGGCCGCAGCTGCCCAACGATTCGCGCTCGCGGCCGACGACCGCAATCCGCTCTACTTCGACGAGTCGTTCGCCCGAAGCTGTGGATACCGGACCACGCTTGTGCCGCCCGTGTTTCTTGCCTGGTCGCTCAACCCTCCTCGACCGGTGGAGGATGTCCGCGTCGATGGGCTCTATCGGGGCGAAGGCAAACGGGTGTCGTTGAACGTGAAGCGGGTGATGTTCGGCGGCGAAGAATGGGAGTTCCTGGAGCCGCTGTGCGCAGGTGACACGTTCACATCTGAGACTCGCCTGAAGTCCCTCGAAGAGAAGTCGGGCGGTTCGGGCGCCTTCGTCTTACAGATGACGGAGACGACCTACACGAACCAGGACGGCAACGTGGTCGCGAAGGCCGTCGGCCGGAGCATCGCACGATGAACGAGCAGCGGTGGATCGAAGATGTCAGTGTCGGGTCGGACCTCGAGCCGATGGTAAAAAACGCGAGCCGAGCTCAGCTCTTCCTGTTCAGCGCCGCGACGAATAACCCACACCGGATTCACTACGACCGCGAGTACGCCGCCGTGGAAGGCCACCCCGATGTGCTGGTTCACGGCCCGCTGCAGGGTGCCTGGCTCTCCCAATTCGTCGCGGACTGGGCTGGACCTCGCGGGCGGGTGCTCAAGCTTTCGTGGCAGAACCGGGCGCGTGCATTCCCAGAGCGCGACCTGACCTTTCGCGGGAAGGTGGCGGCGGTCGAGGGCGACGAAGTGAGCCTCGAAGTCTGGGAAGAGGACGCGGACGGAACTGCGCTCATGCCGGGGACGGCTCGCGTGTGGCTGCCTCGTCGGGGCTAGCGGACGATTCGACTCCAGGGTCTGCATCCAGAGACCCGACTACGGAAAGAGAGAAGACCATGACAGACACGAGCAGTGGGCTCCAGATTCGATCCGAAGTGAGGGCGGACAGCACCGTTGAACTTTCGCTGGAACGCGTTCCGACGCCCGAGCCGGGCGCGGACGAAGTGGTTGTGCGGGTAGAGGCAGCGCCGCTGAACCCTTCGGACCTGGGGCTCTTGTTCGGAGGCGCCGACATGACGACGGCTGCAGCAACCGGCGAGGGTGACGGCGTCCGCATTTCAGCGAAGCTGACTCCGCCCGTCTTCGCTGCCATGGCTCCGCGAGTGGGCCAATCATTGCCAGTCGGTAATGAAGGGGCGGGCGTGGTGGTCGCGGCGGGGTCATCTGTCGCGGCACAAGCGTTTCTTGGCAAGACGGTCGCGCTCCTCGGCGGGTCGATGTACTCCCAATACCGGACAGTCAATGTGCAGCAATGCCTGCTGCTGCCCGCCGGGACGACCCCGGCCGAAGGCGCCTCGTGTTTCGTAAATCCGTTGACGGCTCTGGGCATGATCGGAACCATGAAACTCGAGGGCCACACGGCGCTGGTGCACACAGCGGCTGCTTCGAACCTCGGGCAGATGCTGGTGAAGCTCTGCGCGAAGGACGGCATTCAGCTGGTGAACGTGGTGCGGAAGCCGGAACAGGTGGAGATCTTGCGTTCGCTTGGCGCGAAATACGTTTGCGATACCAGCTCCGCGAGTTTCATGGAGGACCTGACGAACGCGCTTTCTGAAACCGGGGCGACGCTCGCATTCGACGCCATCGGTGGCGGCCGGCAGGCCGGCCAAATCCTGACGGCGATGGAAGTCGCCGCCGTGCGGAACATGAAAGAGTTCAGCCGCTACGGTTCGACGACGCATAAGCAGGTCTACATCTACGGCGGACTTGATCGCGGGCCGACCGAATTCAACCGCGCTTTCGGCATGGCGTGGGGCATCGGGGGGTGGTTGCTGACTCCGTTCCTGCAGAAGGTCGGGCCGGCTGCAGCGCAGCAGCTCCGCGAACGCGTGGCAGCCGAGATTAAAACGACGTTCGCGAGCAGCTACACGCGGGAGGTCTCGTTGCGGGAAGCACTGAGCCTCGACGCGATCGCCGCGTACGGTAAGCAGGCCACTGGCGAGAAGTTCCTCGTGACGCCGCAGAAGGCGTGAGCCCGCGTTAGCCCTTCGCGATTGGACGATCGTGAGGGGCGCTCGCCTGGGCGCCGCGGAAATCGCGGAATGGGCCATCGCGCCATTCGAGCGCGGCCTTGAGGCCCTGCTCCCGGAGCCGACGGTTCCACTCCTGGGCGGCGGGACGATGCTTGCTCATGGCTTCGACGTCGGTGCCGCCCATGAGTCCCTGGCGAATGCCCATGGCTTCGTACTGGCGGTTCACGGATCGTTTCGAATACATCAGCATGTCGTTGTCGATGTTCGCCATGCGGCGAGCGAAGGATTCGCTGAACGAGCCCAATTCCGCGGGCGGGACGGCATACGTGGCCCAGCCCATTGCGGCCATGTCTTTGCCGGAAAACGAGTCGCCGACGTAGGCAAACTCACGGGCCTTGGTCATCGGCAGGTGCCAGGGCGCCCACATGATGTCCATGGTGCCCATGGCCCGGACGGGCGGGTATCCGATCTGGGCGTCTTCGGCGACGATGCGGAAGTCACAGAAGGTCGCGAGTTCGGTGCCTCCGGCGAGGCAATAGCCCTGGATCTGCGCGACAACCGGCTTGGCCAGTTCCCAGATCGTCCAGTTCGCCATCAGGACGTGGCGTGACCAGTCGTAATGCGCGGGGTGGGTGGTGCCCGTATCTGGAAGTCCGGATTTCGCATGGACGAAGGTGGAACCTTCAGTGGCCGCCCGCGAAGGGGAAAGGTCGTAGCCCGCGCTGAAGGCGCGGCCGTTGGCCTTGAGCACGATGACGCCGACTTCGCGGTCGGCCTCTGCCTCTTTCATGGCGTGGAAGAGTTCGCCGCGAAGGTCGTTCGAGAGCGCGTTGAGCTTTTCGGGCCGATTAAGCGTGATGAAGGCGACCCGGCCGTCCGTCTCGAAAAGGATATTGTCGTAAGGCATCTGGGGAGGCTCCTGAAGAGATGCGGCCATTCTGCGCTAGAGAGGCGTGTTTCGCTTAGCTCAAGGCACTCAGGTCTGGCGATGCGAAAACGAGAGTCTGTGTAGGATAGGCAACCGGCGCGGCGCCGGAGCCAATCGCCTCCAAATCGCCTGAACAGAGGCCCGCCGACCTTATGGCATTGCATAAACTTCTCGTCGCCAACCGAGGCGAAATCGCTATCAGAATCGCCCGAGGTGCGGCCGAAAAAGGTCTTCGGACTGTGGCCGTCTATTCGTCGGACGATGCCGAGTCACTGCATACGCGGAAGGCCGACGAGGCGTTCGACCTCGGAGCCGATGGGGCAGCCGCGTATCTCGATATGGACCGGATCATCGAAATTACGAAGGCGAGCGGGTGCGACGCAATACATCCCGGCTACGGCTTCCTGAGTGAAAACGCCGAATTCGCAACCCGCTGCGTAGCCGCAGGCATCACGTTTGTGGGGCCACGGCCCGAAATCCTGGCGCTATTCGGCAACAAAGTGCGTGCGCGGGAGCTGGCTTCAAATGCCGGGGTGCCTGTTCTGCGAGGCTCACCCGAGGCGGTAACGCTGGAGGAAGCACGTTCCTTCTTCGCCTCGCTCGCGCCGGGCCAGGCGATGATGTTGAAGGCCGTTGCCGGCGGCGGCGGCCGCGGCACGCGCGCTGTCGAATCGATCGACGCATTGGATTCGGCCTACAACCGGTGCCGTTCCGAAGCGCTCGCTTCGTTCGGAAACGGTGATGTCTACGCGGAGCAACTCGTGCGAGTGGCCCGGCACATCGAAGTCCAAATCATCGGCGATGGCAGCGGTGCGGTGAGCCATCTCTGGGAGCGCGAATGCAGCCTGCAGCGCCGCTTCCAAAAGGTAGTGGAAGTCGCTCCGAGCCCGGGACTGCCGCCAGGGCTACGCCAACGAATCACGGAAGCCGCCGTGCATGCCGCTTCCGCGGCGAAGTACGACAGCCTCGGGACGTTCGAATTTCTCGTTGATGCTGTCGACGTTTCCGACGGCTCGGACTTCTTCTTCATCGAAGCGAACGCACGGTTGCAGGTCGAGCATACGGTCACGGAAGAAGTGCTCGGGCTCGATCTGGTGCACATCCAGCTGGAATTGGCGGCTGGCCGTTCGCTGGCGGAGATGGGACTGGTGCAGGCGAATGTGCCGAGCCCGCGTGGTTTCGCGATGCAAGCGCGAGTCAACATGGAGCGCATGGGTCCGGACGGCGCGGCGCGCCCTACCGGTGGCACGCTGACGGCGTTTGAGGTTCCCTCGGGACCGGGATTACGGACCGATAGCTTTGGCTACGCTGGCTACACCACGAGCCCGAGGTTCGATTCACTGCTGGCCAAGGTGATCGCGCACTCGCCCACGGCGGACTTCCGGGATGTTGTGGCGAAGACGTACCGCGGACTTTCGGAGTTCCGTATCGAAGGCGTGGCAACAAATATCCCATTCCTTCAGAACCTTCTAAGCCACCCCTCGGTGCAAGCCGGGACCGTGCACACGCGGTTCATCGAAGAGTCGATCGGGGAATTGCTTGATCCTCCGGAGTCGCACAGGCCGTTGTTCTTTGCCGCGCCTGCGGCCATGGCAGCGGAACCAGCCCGGCGGCTGGCCGGCGTGAAAGTCGACGCCCGGGATCCGCTGGCCGTACTGGACTACGGCCGGGGCGGCGGCGATTCGGCGCCTGCTCGAAAGGCAGAACCGGCGGCACCTATTGCGACGAAGTCAGAATGGGGAGACGCGCCGGACGGGACGACGGGCATTTCCGCGCCGCTCCAGGGGACGATTGTCTCAGTCGATGTCAGTGAGGGCGACACGGTCCGTGCCGGCCAGCAACTGCTGGTCATGGAAGCGATGAAGATGGAGCACGTCATTTCGGCGACAGTCGCGGGCACTGTGCGCCAATTGACGGTCGCGGCAGGTGACACGGTCTTCGAAGGACACCCACTCGTCTTCCTCGAGGCATCGGAGAATGATGATGGCCAGGTGAGCGAGTCGGTAACGATTGACCTGGACTACGTCCGTCCAGACCTCCAACTGATCCACGACCGTCACGCGGCGGCCCTGGACGCGGCCCGACCCGATGCGGTCGCCCGGCGGCGGAAAACGAACCAGCGTACGGCGCGCGAGAACGTTGATGACCTCGTCGATGCCGGGACGTGGGTCGAGACGGGTTCACTTGTCCTGACGCCCGCGACCGGACTGCCGATGGAAGAAGTCATCGGCAAGTTCGCGACGGACGGGATGGTGACCGGGTTCGGCAACATCAACGGCGAACTGTTTCCGGAGCGTGACACGCGGGCGGCAGTACTGGCCTACGACTACTCCGTGCTTGCCGGCACGCAGGGGCCGCTGAATCACATCAAGACTGACCGCATGCTCGAACTCGCTGAGAAATGGCGCATACCGGTGGTCCTCTTCACCGAGGGTGGAGGTGGACGGGCGGGTACCGGGGGCAACCGAACTGGCGGGTCGAGCGTGAGTGGCGGAGGCGGCGGCGAGTTCTTCGGGGGCCGGCCACTGGACACGCCGACGTTTTCGACGATGGCCCGGTTGAGTGGAACTGTCCCGGTTGTTGGGATTAACTCCGGCCGTTGCTTCGCGGGCAACGCCGCGCTCCTCGGCTGCTGTGACGTGATCATCGCCACTGAAGATTCGAACATCGGCATGGGCGGTCCGGCGATGATCGAGGGCGGTAACCTCGGCGTCTTTTTGCCGGAGGAAGTCGGGCCAATGTCGGTCCAGGTGCCGAATGGGGTGGTCGACATTGCCGTCGCGGACGAAGCCGAGGCGGTGAAGGTTGCGAAGCAATATCTCTCGTATTTCCAGGGGGCAGTGAAGCACTGGGAGTGCGCGGATCAGCGACACTTGCGGAACTGCATCCCCGAGAATCGGCTGCGCATCTATGACGTGCGCCAGGTCATCGAGACGCTGGCAGACTCAGGCTCGTTCCTCGAACTTCGCCGGGAGTATGGGCCGGGGATGGTCACGGGATTCCTCAGGATTGAGGGCCGCCCAATGGGGATTATCGCCAACAACCCTGCCTTCCTCGCGGGCGCGATCGATAGCGATGGCTCGGACAAAGCAGCGCGGTTCATGCAGTTGCTGGATGCGTTCGATATTCCGCTGCTGGTGCTCTGCGACACGCCGGGGATGATGGTTGGCCCGGAGGTCGAAAAGACCGCGCTGGTGCGGCATTGCAGCCGGCTGTTCGTGACCGGGGCGAACCTGACCATCCCGATGTTCACGATTGTTTTGCGCAAGGCGTACGGGCTTGGGGCGCAGGCGATGACCGGCGGCAGCTTCAAAGACCCCTTCTTCGCGGTCGCCTGGCCGACGGCGGAATTCGGGGGCATGGGGCTCGAGGGGCAGGTGAAGTTGGGATTCCGCAACGAGCTCGCGAACATCGCGGACCCCGGTGAACGACTCGCCCGCTACGAAACGCTGGTGGCACGTGCCTACGAACGCAGCCGCGCGATTCACCAGGGAGTTTCGTTCCAGGTCGACGATGTGATAGACCCGGCGGATACGCGGTTCTGGGTAGCGAACGGCCTGCGGACGGTGCCAGCAGCGACTCCTCGCGCGCACAAGAAGCGGGCGAACGTCGACACCTGGTAGCGATCGCGAGGCGCGCCGTGGTTGAAGGTACCCTGCCTCTGGAAGACGTGACCGTCTTGGACCTCTCGGATGAGGCGACGGTATTCGGGACGCGGCTGCTGGCCGAGTTGGGCGCACGGGTTATCCGGGTTGAGGACGTTGGCGGCGACGCGGTGCGGCTGCGCGCGCCATTCCTGCATGACGAACCCGGGATTGAGCGAGGCCTGGCACACCTCCTCTACAACGCGGGCAAAGAGAGCGTGGCGCTCGAGTTGGGTACGGCTTCGAGCTGGGAGATCATCGAGCGGATCGCCCGTGGTTGCGACGTGGTCGTTGGACCATGTGGGGCGCGCCGCGAAATCTTCGAGCTGTTTCGCTCGCTAGACCTGATGGGTGACGAAGCGCCCGGGATCGTGGACGTCGTCTTTCGGCGGGATGCGCCGGCGGAAATTGCCACGGACCTGATTGGCACAGCGGCCGGCGGGTTGCTGGTGCTTGGCGGCTTCGGAGATGAGCCGCCGAACCATCCAAAGGGGGACCTCGCCTACAAGCAGGTTTCACTTGCCGCAGCCGAGGCGGCGCTGGCACTGGCGAGCGAGAAGAAACGTTCGGGGAGAGCCGGCCGGATCGTGGTGAGCATGCAGGAAGCCGTCAATCTGACCACGATCCAGACAGCGAATGCGAACATCTATGGCTGGCACGGCAGGGTTCCCACGCGGCACACGCCCATCTCGAACTACACGATTTACCAGACGGGTGATGGGCTCTGGGTGTCATTCACGATTCATCCGCCGAACTGGAGCCGTTACGCCGAATGGGTCGAAGCCAAACTCGGCACAGGAGACTTGAGCGGCGAGGAATGGGCGGACTCGATGTACCGGGCCACACACGCCCGAGAGATGTCGGAATACACGCGCCGCCTGGTGGCGGGTTACTCGCGGCGTGAAGCGATCAGTGAGGGGCAAAAGCGTGGGCTGCTCGTGCTTCCGGTGAACACGGTCGCGGACATATCGAACGATCGGCACCTGCGTGAACGCGGATTCTTCCAGTCCGTAGCGCACCCTCAACTCGACGTGCCGCTGGAGACGATGAGGTCGGCGTTTCGGTCGAACGCCTGGGAGGTCCCGGCTCAGCGCGCACCGAGGCTTGGCGAGCACACGGCGCAGGTGCTCGGTTCGTTTCCCGGTCCGGCGACGGTCGATTCGAAACCCGCCATGAGGGAACGTTCGCTGCCCCGGGAGAGTGCGCCGCGACTGGCGAACGAGGCCCCGCAGCCGCTCAAAGGCGTGCGGGTGTTGGATTTCTGCTGGGCAATCGCGGGGCCGCTCGCCACCAGGCTGCTGGCCGACCTCGGGGCAGACGTCATCAAGGTGGAGTCGGCTTACCGGCTCGACCCTATCCGCGGAATCGGCGTTCAACCACCGGGCCAGGTCAGTTGGAATACCAACGGGCAGTTCAACGACTGCAACGTGAACAAGCGTGCAATGTGCCTGAACCTGAATACACCTGAAGGCATCGAAATAGCCCTCCGTTTGGCTGCCACGGCCGACGTCGTTACTTCGAATTACACGCCGGACAGACTCGATCGGTGGGGGCTCGGGTATGAAGCGCTTCGCGCCGTCAATCCGAACATTGTCCTGGCGAACCTTGGCGTGATGGGAATCAGCGGCCCGCACATGGGCTGGCGCTCCTACGGCAGTGGAATCGTGGCAATGTGCGGTATCGGCGCGTTGACTGGCTTCCCGGGACGCGATCCGATCGGTATCGGGACTCTGCACACAGACTTCACGGTGCCGTACTTCGCCGCGACGGCGATCATGGCGGCGTTGCACCAGCGCGGCCGCACCGGCGAGGGCCAGTACCTCGAGCTTTCGCAGTACGAGGCCTCGGTGCATTTGCTCGACACCGAACTCTTGCACTTCCGCAATGGCGGACCGGAGCCCGAGCGAAGCGGCAATCGCTCGTCGCGGATGGCCCCTCACGGGGTCTATCCCAGCGCCGGTGAGGACCGGTGGATCGCGATCGCGTGCCGCGATGACGACGACTGGCAGCGGCTCTCCGCAGCGACCGGGATCGAGGGGCCACCAGACCTGGCAGGAAGGCTGGCGAACCTCACTGAGATTGAGGCCGGGCTCTCCGAGTGGACCCGCGAGCGCGAGAATTGGGCCGCCTCTGAGGAGTTGCAGCGTGCCGGCATCCCGGCGTCGCCCGTCGAGGACCTGGGTGAACTCTTAGGCAGGGACTCGGCGATGAACTTCGACTACCGAAAAATCGAATTGCCGTACGGCGTACTGGCTACTGTTCAGGAGGAGCCGATCGTGTGGAACGGGGAGCGCCTGCCGATCGTTCGTGCCCCACTCTGGGATGAGCACACTATCGAGGTCCTTGTGAACGAACTTGGTTACTCAGGGGATGAGGTTGCGGACCTTCTCGCAAAAGAGGTGCTGTTCTAGCGTGCGGATGGACTGTGCCTCCAGGCGAA
>JBDTNM010000050.1:0-15607 GCA_039933735.1 bacterium
TGCGACCGCGAACGTGATGCCGATGCCGTAGTGCGCGGCCCAGCCGAGTGGCCCTTCGTAAGGGACCGCGGGCGCCTGGCTGATTCGCGCGTGAAAGAAGCGTCCGTGGGGCATGTTGCCGAGCCATCGGCCAAGCATTCGGTAATCCAGGCTGGACACCTGAAAGGTTCGCCGGACGAAGAACGCCCACGCGTCGATGAAGGCGGATCCAGCGATGCCCATGACGGCTGCGCGGGTAAGAAGTTCGAGGGTAGTCATTTCGATGCTCCGGCTGTGGATGAGATTCGGTGGTGGCTGGAAATGGCACGGCCGCCGGGACATGCCGGCGGCCGCGTTTGACAGTGCGTGGGACTGCGGGTCAGGCAGCAGCGGTTTGACCCGTGGTTGCCGGTTCGCCGGTAGCAGCCTGAGCCGAACCGCTGCGGTTTCGTTCGCGGCCAAGCTTCAGAGCCCTGACGGTGAGGAAGATGCCGATGATGGATTCCCAGATGATTTCTGGGACAGTGAAGAAGAAGCTGATGGCAGATGTTTGTTCGTAGGCGCCGAGGAGCACCGCCACGGCCGTGCCGACTGCCATCGAGCCGCCGAACATGCCCAGCAGAGCGAGCCGGCGAGGCATAAGCCCAGTCTTGAACATCATGTAGCCGAGCAGAATGCCGTTTCCGAAGCCGGCACAGAAAGCCGGGCCAATGAGGAATGTCCAATCGTGAACGGCCACCAGGGCGCGGGCAGAGGACACGATCGAGGCGGAATCGGCAGCGTTGGCACCACCAAAGTCCTGTCGCAGGGTGACTACGCTGAGCAAAGCGATGAGGCCGAGCGCGATCATTACTGATTCGAAGAGGCGCGAAGCCACGTAGCCAATGGCGACGGCCTCAGTTCGGCGTTTCATTACCGGATAGAGCGTGATGGCGCTTCCGGCATTGGCCACGACCAGGGCGATTTCAAGAAGCGCGCCAAATGTTATTCGGGTGTCATGGCCTGCAGTTAGAACGTAATCGCTGTTGTTGAGGATAGGGCCGTAGAGGAGCAGAGCGGGGATGGACGTCACGAAGGTGATGATGAACAGGACACCTGTGGCGAGCATGGCGCGCCGGGTCTTCTCGTCCCAATCCTGAGGGTTATTGGTCGCTGATGGATTTGCGGTGGTGACTGCCACGGAAATTCTCCTTTGAACTGGTCGCGGATTCATGGTCTTTCGCGCGGCTCAGCGTGGGGGTGCCCGTACGACGGAGATGATTTCCAGGCCGGTGTCCCGCAGGGTGCGGAAAAGGGCATGGAGGGCGGCCTGGTCTTCGATGAAGCCTTCGAGGATGGTGACGGCGTCACCGGCAAATTCCAGGGTCATACCTGGGAAGAGCGCTGCCCATCGCGGGCTCAGATGGCCTTCCAGTTGCAGCGTGTACAGGCCCCCGTCGGTTGGCGTGGCTTTGTCTTCTGCGTGCGAGTGGCGGTCGTTGTGGTCCATCGAAATGCTCCGGTCGGGCTGTTCGCCGTACTGGAGTCAAGGTAGGAGTGGAGATGGTGAGCCGGCATCACCACATGTGGTGAGCGGCGTGATGATTCTTGCCGGCCGCAATCGGGCTGGGTGGGTTAAATCAGTCCGAGTTCGAAAGCCCGGCGGACGGCCGAGCGCCGCGTGTTGGCCCCAAGCTTGCTGTAGATGTTCTTCGTGTGGGTTCGCAGGGTGTTTAGCGAGACAAAGATTGTGTTTGCTATCTCCGGGCCGCTGAGTTCGCTCGCCAACAGGCGAAGTACTTCGAGTTCGCGTTCACTGAGCGAGTCGGCGCTGTTTTGGTGAGCGCCAGACGGAGCGGGGGGCTCAGACAGGATGCCGAGCAGACGCCCGCAGTACTCGGGGACGATGCCCTGGCTGAGCGCAGTACGCAGGAGAGGGGCGATGAGCTCGCCTTCATCGACAAAGACTCGTGCGTAGCCTTCCGGCGCCGCCGCGATAAGGGCGGGAGCGAGACTGCGCACGGCGGCGTCCGCATCTCCCCCCATCGCGCGGGCGATCGCGAGCAGGGCGCGAATTTCGATGACTGTTCCATTTCGTCCGCCGGCTTCCGCATCTGCGAGCAAGCGGTCGAGCAATCCGACGGCGCTGGCGATGTCCCCCTGCCCGGGCCGCGCAAGAAGGATGCGCGCCAGGGTGATGTGTTCGTACTCGCGGGTATAGGACGGTTCGTCGTCGGGCGAAAGGCCCTGCCGGTGCGCCCAGTTGAGCGCCTCTTCGAGCCGGCCCGCAAGCACCAGCAGCCGTGCCCGCCAGGCAGCGACCGGGCGGTAGTCGGGGACGGCGCCGCGGACTTGGAGGCGTTCTGCCTCATCAAGGAGGGAGAGCGCTCCGTCAATATCACCCTCGGCCTGCAGGAGCTTTGCCTGAGCCAGGCAGTAGCGAAACGGCGTCCGCGGCGGATAGATACCCAGCCGTTGGGCGCCTTCCAATTCCTTGCGTGCACCTTCGAAGTCGTTGCGTTCGGAGCACAGTTCGCTCAGGCCAAGGTGAAGGTTGGCGGCGCCTCGAGCGCCCGCACCCCGCTGCAGCGAGGATCGCAAGGATGCCTCGAGTTGCCTCTTCGCGTCGTCCAGCCTGCCCCTCGCCTTCAGCAACTCCGAGTCGTGGTAACCGGACGTTATCGCCAGCCCGTCGTCGCCTGCCTGTTCGAAACTCTTGACGGCCTGCGAGTGGAGCGACTGCGCAGCGTCGAGGTCGCCTTCTATCCAGTGCGCGAGACTCAGCAATGAGACGGCGGTCCCCCGCCAGTGCAGTTCAACGCTCGGGAACAGCGCGAGCGCCTCGGTCGCGTGTTTGCGGGTGGTCTCGGCGTCACGCGCCGCCATGGCAAGGTAGCCGCGACCGACGGCGATCAGCGCCGGCAGCAGCGCGTAGCTGTCGTGGTCGAACACTGGCCCAGGGGGCGAGGCCATCAGTGCACGTTCAGCCTCGTCCAGACGGGCGGCCGACTTTTCCAGGTCGCCCATGCCCTGCAATGCGTGCCCGTAATACAGGCTGAGGACGGGCATCGTCCGCACGATGTCAGCGGGGATGAGCCTCAACCACTGGATCAGTTGGTCCGGGTGATGTTGGTGGACGAGGTTTCGGGCCTGAAGTTCGATCAGCCCGGCCGCCCTCGGAAGATTGCGCGCCGCGAGTGCGTGCCGAATCGCACGCTCAGGTTCGCCGTTGTTGGCATACCACTCGCTCGCCCGCTCGTGCAGCTGCGGCCCTTCGTCCGGATGTTCGGCCAGAAGGTGGACCTGGAGCACATCCGAAAACAACTGGTGGTAGCGGAACCATTCGCGGCGATCGTCCAGAGGCACGATGAAGAGGTTCGAACGTTCGAGCGACTCCAGCATCTTGCCGCTGTCGCTTTGCCCCAGGACGGCATCACAGAGTGGCGCCGCCAATCTTTCGAGGACGGACGTCTTTAGCAGGAATTCGCGCACGTCGCCGGGTTGGCGCCGCAACACCTCCTCGACCAGGTAATCCATGACGAAGCGATCGTTGCCAGAAAACTCGCTGATGAAGCCCGCATGCTCTCGGCCCTGCAAAGAAAGCGCGGCCAGTTGCAACGCGCCGGGCCATCCTTCCGTGCGGGTTTCCAGACGCTCCAAATCGTGGTCAGTCAGGTCGAGCGACATGGTGCCGTTTAAGAACTCACCGGCCTCGGCCAGGGAGAAGCGAAGGTCTGCCGCGCGTATCTCCGTGAGTTCGCCCCGAGTCCGCAGACGTGGCAGCGGAAGGGCAGGATCGGCCCGGCTGGCAATCACTACGTGCATATGCGCGGGGATGTGCTCAAGCAGAAACAGCATCCCGCTCTCGATGGCGGGGGCGTCAATGAAATGGTAATCGTCGAGCACCAGCGTGACGGGGTCCGAACTGCTGGTGATCTCGTTCACCAAGAGTGTCACGAGTGTCTCGATCGGCGGCGCCTGCGCAGTGTCGAGTAACACGAGGACTCCGCTCCGGTCGACGCCCGGCGCAATCTTCGAGAGAGCGCCGAACAGGTACCTCCAAAAGAGCGCCGGATGGTTGTCGCTCTCCTCGAGAGAAAGCCATGCTACAGGCCCATCCCTCTCGGTCCGCCTTGCCAGCCATCCAGCCAGGAGCGTGGTCTTCCCGAACCCGGGCGGTGCCGAAAGCAACGTGAGCTTTCCCCGCGAGCCGGCCGCGAGGCGTTTTAACAGCCGGTCGCGGATGACGTGCGAATCACGCACCCGTGGCGCGTGGAACTTGGCTTCGAGCAGTGGACTCAGGGTTGGTCGAACGCCCGGCGGCTCTGGCATTGAACGAGTCTACGTTTTGCAACGCGCAGCGGGCGAGAGCTTTCCCTCGGCCAGCGAGGCGTCACCGCAGTCACGTTCGCTTGACGACGCGCGGCCGCCTGGCTAGGCGGTTACCGAGGTTCGGGCCTCGCTCTGACGGCCGCCGTGTTCGCACGTGCATTTGGCGTCAGCAAGGTTCTTCTGCTCTTCACCGGCGCAGGTGTTGCTGCAAAAGAGATGCTCTAAGTACTTTCGGGCATTTGCAGGCGGGATGTGCACACTCCGACAGTTGCGCGGTGTCGCGCGACGGCCTCATCGGGCGCCCACGGCCAGAGTCGGAATTCCGGCTCGCGTCCCGTCCGGCTTTTTCAATCCGGAAAGATGGGTATGGTAAGCTACCGATTGGTTCGTTTCCGGGGCGTACCATCGACCCAATCTAACCGCAATTCGACGAGGGTCGGGATGCAGAATGGCTCCTACCCTTGCGTTCGCACAAAAGCCTCCTTGAGGCTTTGCCCGTCGAAGAGGCGCGTCTTCTTACCGACAGCTGCTCGGAAGTAAAGTTAACGGTCGGCCAGGTGCTCGCCGACGTGGGCCAGCCGTATACCACCATCTATTTCCCCATCACGTCAGTCGTTTCAGTGACGACTCAGCTGAGGGACGGGCGGCTGGTGGAGTCGACGACGATTGGGCGGGAGGGCATAGTCGGCCTGGCCGCGCTCCTGGGTTCCAAACGCTCGCACCAACACGTCGTGGCTCAGGTTCCGGGCACTTCCCTGTGCGTCTCCCTCGAATCGCTACTGGAACTACTGCCGTCGCTGCCCGAGTTCGTCCGCCGTTTCGGCACCCTCGCCGATTGCATGATGACCTCAATGGGTCAATCGGCCGCATGCCTCGCGATGCATCCTGTCGCCGAACGCTGTGCGCGCTGGCTGCTCATGACCGCGGACCGAACGCACAGCGACACGTTCTTCCTTACCCAGGAATACCTGGCGGCGATGCTTGGCGTTCACCGGCCCACGGTGACCATTGCTGCGCGAACGTTGCAGCGCGCAGGGCTTATCGACTACCACCGGGGACAAATCACGATCCTAGACCGCGTTGGCCTCGAAGAGGCGACCTGCGAGTGCTACGAGATCGTCCACGCAGTGGTGGAGGAGTTCCTCGGCTGCTAAGGCTCGTCGCTCCAGCGCTCTTCGAAGCGGTGCATCTGGGGGGCGTCAAACTGTTCCTGAGTGCCGTCGGCGTAGGTGACATTTAATCGGCGTTCGTGATCTTCGCTCAGCCATGCATAGGCGAGCGTCAGGAGCGGCCCCGGGTCCTGCAGGTGCAGTGGCTGGCCAGCCACTAGCCGCCAGCCCTGGGCAGATGGCTCTAACGAAATCTCCTCTGCCATGAAGAAACAGTACGACGTTGGCGACCATCTTCGCCACATTACAGCTGCGCGAATACGATCTTAACAACCGTCGACCAGCCCTGGTTTCCCAGCCATAGATGCAAAGAGAGAGCGCGGACAATTCAGTCGGCGCACAGAACTTCGTCATCTAGATGACGGACACGGCCAGTAGGTTGTTCGCATGAAACGACTCGAGTCGGGATTTCGGGTCGAAGACGTTCGCGGGCAGACTGTTGGTACAGTGACGGACGTTCGTGAATGCTGCTTCGAAGTGGCCTCGGATGCTCAACCGCTCTTTCTCGTTCAGTCGGCAATTTTCGATGTCCAGGAGAGGCTTGTATCCCTGGTGTGCGACAAGCCCAATTGCAAGCGTTACGGCTGCCCGATTCACAGCCCACTCATCGGTGAGGACTCGACTCTGGCCGACCGCTGACCTCCGCATGGGCGCGGCTTGAAGAGGCGGGCCTACGTTATCCCGTCGCTCGAACAGTGTTCCTCGGGACTGAACGGATGCCTTCGGAGAGGCGTGCGAGGTCGCCCGCGACTCCGCCGGAGGCTCTCCCGGAGAGCCGCGCACTGGTCGTAACGGCGAGATCTGGAGGGGAAGCGAGACGGAAGCCAGCCCGCCCGAGACGCCGCCAGAGATCGACATCCTCGCCCGATGCGAGCGGACGGAATCCGCCCACCGCCAGATATGAGGCGGTGCTCACGGCGAGGTTCGCTCCGTGGATGTGCGTGTGGGCGAATGTGCCTATTCCACGGCGATACGACCGTTGAAACGCGTGAAGCAGAGAGGGGTCAGCGGAATGTTCGAGGCGCACGGTCCCCGCAACTCCGTCTGCACCAGCTTCAAAGAGTTCGGCTAACTGCCCTAGCCAGTCCCCCGGGACCACTGTATCGGCGTCGGTGAACGCAAGAAATTCTGGAGTGTGCCGGTCCGCGAGAGCGATGAGCGCTCCCTCGCGGCGGGCAGCGCCAACATTCGCAAAATTCCGCAGGAAGACGTGGCCGGCGCCGCCGAGCACACCAGCGGCAACAGCAGCGGTGTCGTCGACGCTTCCGTCATCGATGACGAATATGTCACAGTCCATGCGCGACGAGCGGACAGCAGCCCGGACCGCCTGCAAGCAGTCGCCGATGAGTACCGCTTCGTCCCTGGCGGGGATGACTACCGCGGCCTTCACGAGTACCGCTCGAGAACGGAAAGCTCGAATGCACGCTCGCGATAGCGACCGATTTCCTTCAGCCAGGCGGCTCGCCGAAGTCGTTCACCGACTTCTTCGCCGGACTGGGGATAGTTCGTTTCGAGGGTGTAATGGACGGAAACCACATGCCCGCCGTCGTCGAGGCTGCGTTCGATGAGCGACATGGCCCGCTCCATGCCCGCCGGGGTCAGGTAGTAGAGAACTTCGCTGAGCACCATGAGGTCGAACGTCCCGGTTGGCCACCATTGCGGGATGGCCTTGCAGTACACACTCGTATCCGGGAATCGGCTCAAGCGCCCGGCAGCCCGGGCTGCGACCTTGGACATCAGTTCGGCGCAGATGAGCTCATCACATCGGGGTGCAAGCAGTTCCGAAAACGCCCCGTTTGCGCAGCCCGGCTCGAATGCACGCCGGTAGTTTTGCCGCGGGAGGGCAGCGAGGGTCAGAGCGAATTTGCGACGTTCGTAGGCCGAGCCATCGAAATCCCATGGGTCCGGGGATTCCGAGTACATCGCCTCGAAGTACTGACGGTCGATTGTCAATTGCGCTGCCACAGGAACTCACTTTCAGCGTCAAAGTGCTCAAGGAAGTTGGCCGGTAGTACAGGTCCGTCTACGGGATCCGGTCCAAGGGCGTTCAGCTGACTTGTATACGAACGCGCGGCGCGACGCTTCCGGGAGGCGATCTCTGCATTGAGCGGGAGAGTGGCCGCCGGAGTTTGCGGCAGCCGTTCGGGGTTCAACCACGCCCAGACGGCGTATTGCCAGCAAGGGATTCCGAGTGCATCGGCGGCGGTCGAAACGGCCCTGGAGGTTGCATCGTGGTCGGGATGACCATCCGTTTCAATCGGAGCAACGACGAAAGATGCGCCCAGGAGAGGGGAGAGCAGACGGTCTGCGAGGCACTGAAGATGTCGGGCCACTCCTGAATCAGGGATCGCGAGACGGATGCGGCGAGGGGATATCTGCAGATGCTGATACGCGCGCAGGGTCTCTTGCTCGCGCACGCACCGGATTTGGTCCGGCGTGATCCTGGTCGACTGCGCATGCGACGCCTCGCCATCGGTCACGGCGACGACGTCCAATGGATACCCGGCGGCGGCCAACGAGGCCATGAGGCCTCCGACAGCGAAGACTTCGTCGTCCGGGTGCGGCGCGACGACGACGACTCGACCAAACGGGCCTAGTTCGGAGAGCGTCAACTCTTTGGGCGACAAAGCGCGCCTCCTTCGTTCGCCAGGGCAAGGCTCAGTTCGCCCGCCCTCGACAGGTCCTTCGACGGATGGTGTTGACGGAGGTAGACGGGCAGATCGGCGAGCCGGCGGGCTTGCGCCGCATCGTGCGTGGCTGCCTCGGTCCCGCCGATTTCTGCCGCGAGCTTGAGAACATCGAGACTTCCGGCGTAGATGCTGTGTCGTATCCGGAGCGCCCTCAGCTCCAGGTGCGCAGGGCTGCGATCCGGGGCGAGGTCCGTGTCATTCGCGGCGGCCTTCATCAGGAGTTGCATCTGCATGATTGCGGTCTCCAACTCCGCGAGCAGGGCGAGATTCGGTGAGCGCTGCAGCGCATGTTCGCGGGCCGACCGCGCGAGACCCAGCGCACCTCCGTACCAGACGGCGGCGACGTTCAGCGAACCCATCCAGAAGCCGGCCCGGCCCTGGTAAAACCCGATGTCGCCCACCTGACGGAGGACTGGCGCATCCACAAACCGCACATCCATGCTCGCGCTCTGAGCCATGCCCACCGCGGGCCATGAAGTTTCATCGGCGGCAACGCCGGGCGAGGAAGTGTTTACTTCGAGGAGGCGTTCTCCATTGTGTTCGGCCGTGATCAGCGCGTGGTCGATGATGCCCGAGCCGGAACAGTACTGCTTCAGCCCGCCCACTCGTCCCGGCATTCCACCGTCGTGAGTCGCGCTGCCCGCCGCCCAAACGCCATATAACACCGTTGGCGATGGCTTTTCGCCAGCCTCGTTGAGGATGGCCAGTGCGTCCGCGTGGCCTTCAGCGAGTCGCGCGAGCGACAAGTCGTCTGCCGCGATTTCAGTGAGGGCTCCGAATCGAGTCCAGGTGGCCCCGCGGCCAGGAGTTGGCAATTCCAGCTCTCCGGCACGCACAAGCATCGAAAGCCTCTCCCCAATGGGCAGCCCTTGAGACGCACGAAGCCGTGCCCGGAGGCCCTCGTCGCCAGCCGTGGGGGCCAGAGGATCGGGCTCCAGCCCAGGGGTGCCTCTGAGATTGGACTCAGCCAATGGAGCCTCCGAAACGGAATCCGAACGGAAATCGCCCCGGAAGAGGTCGTTGCGCCGGGATGTGACACTTCATTCACCCGAACGTATCAGTCGTCCGCGAGCCGAATCGCAAACGTGCCCGCTCGCTGTCTTGCGATGACGTTGCAACGGGCCGACAGGTCCGGCAGGGAGAGACATCGACGCCCAGCACGGGCCTCGGCCCCGGTCGGCGAGATGTTCGCGCCGCGGCTTTACCGGAGAAAGACCCGGAAGACCAGTCGGCCGTGCCAGAATTGCGGCACAAGTGGGAATACAATGACGGCCGATAGCGACCCTGGAGTTCCGCCGACGGCCGAGGTTCGCCGCAGCCGCACCGTGCGGACTCTTCGAACCGCGATTGTGCCGCTGGCCTTGGGTATTCTCGGGGCCGTTGTTGGCGTGTACCTGTTCGCCTCAACTCAAGACGACGGTCCATCTCCCGTGACGAAGGCAGACGTCGGGCCCGCTATTGCGACCGCGTTCGCCACAGTACTCGCCCGGCCGGCGGTGTCGGCCACGGTCTACCAGGCTATCCTGCCGTCGCTGGTGTTCATCACCACGGGGGATGATGGTGAGAGCGGCGGCCTCGGCACCGGCGTGGTCATCAACCAGGATGGATCGATCCTCACTGCCTTTCACGTCGTGGGTAACGCGAAGACGATCTCGGTAATCTTTGCGGACGGCACGCGGTCGAAGGCTCAAATCGCGACCTCTGAGCCTGATAACGACCTCGCCGTACTCTCCGCCGATACCTTGCCCGAAGTCATCGTCCCCGCTGTCCTGGCAGGTTCGGGGGGCATCCGTGTCGGCGATGAAGCGTTCGCGGCCGGGAATCCGCTCGGCCTGGTCGCATCCCTCAGTGCGGGTGTGATCTCCGGATTGAACCGGGAAATCACCACCGAAACTGGCGGCAAGCTCAGTGGGCTCATCCAATTCGATGCAGCGGTCAATCCCGGTAGTTCGGGTGGCCCGCTGCTGAATCGTGCTGGCCAGGTGGTTGGAATTGTTACGGCGCTCGCCAACCCCACCAAATCAGACTCGTTCATCGGCATCGGATTCGCGGTCCCACTCGGGTCCGGGGGCGGTGCGGGCAGCGGACCACCCAGGTAATGGAGGCGTATTGAATGACAAGTGATGGCTCTTTGAACCCCTCGAGGCCGATGGAGCAAGTGCTCTATGAAGTCAAAAAGGTGATCGTCGGCCAGGATGAGCTGCTCGAACGGCTGATCGTGGCACTGCTTGCACGCGGCCACGTCCTCGTCGAAGGCGTGCCCGGACTGGCCAAGACGATGGCCATCAAGACGCTTGCCGCCTCGATTGGGGGAGATTTCAAGCGTGTCCAGTTCACCCCGGACCTCGTGCCGGCCGACCTGACCGGGACGCGTATCTACAACCAGCGAAGTGGCGAGTTCCAGACCTCCATGGGGCCGGTCTTCACCAACCTGCTCCTTGCCGACGAGATCAACCGGGCGCCCGCCAAGGTGCAGAGCGCGCTTCTCGAAGTGATGCAAGAGCGGCAGGTCACCATCGGCCTCGAAACGCACAAAGTCAGCGAACCGTTCCTGGTGCTGGCAACCCAGAACCCAATCGAGTCTGAAGGCACCTACCAGCTACCGGAAGCCCAGCAGGACCGCTTCATGCTCAAAGTGCTCGTGGATTATCCCTCGGCGACGGAAGAGTTCGTCATCGCCGAGCGAATGACCGGGCCGCTCGAATCGACCCAGCAGGTGATCGATAAAAACGAACTGCTGGAACTGCAAAAGCGGGCCGACGCCGTCTACGTCGATCCCGCAATCATCGACTACGCCGTGCGGTTGGTCCGTGCCTCCCGGGAACCGGGGACGGTGGGACAGCCAGCGCTGGCCCGCTATATCTCCGTCGGCGCCAGCCCCCGCGCGACGATCAATCTCATCCTCGCTGGCCGGGCTCTCGCCCTCGTCCGAGGACGTGACTACGCACTCCCCCAGGACGTCCGCGACCTGGCCCTGGACGTCATGCGTCATCGGCTGGTGCTTTCTTACGAAGCGCTTGGCGATAACGTCAGCTCCGACGACATCCTCAACAAGCTCATCGCCAGCGTTCCTCTGCCAAAGGTCCCACTCAATGAGAGCAACCGCCCCGCCAGCGTCCCCGCCGGCAGTGCCTTCGCGAACGCCTGAACGAATTCTGCATCGCCTTGAATGGCGAGTTGTCCGCCGTCTCGATGGGCAACTGCAGGGTGACTACCGGACGCTGTTCTTTGGCGACGGGCTGGATTTCGCTGGGCTTCGCGAGTACCAGGCCGACGACGATGTCCGGCACATCGATTGGAACGCCACTGCGCGGATGGATGTGCCGTACGTTCGCGAACATATCGACGACCGCGAACTGACAGCATGGATGCTGCTGGATCGGTCGCCGTCGATGGCGTTCGGCATGGAGGAACGCCCGAAGGGCCTGGTCCTCACTGAGCTCGTTGCCACGCTCGCGCGGCTGCTTACCCGGCGAGGCAACCGCGTTGGCGCGATGCTCTACACCGACAAAGTCGAACGCACGATCCCGCCAGCCGGCGGACGCAACCAGGTGCTTCGTCTTGCCCAGGAACTGTTAAAGCAACCAGCCGCGACTCGTGAGAGTACGGCGCTGAGCGGGCTGATCATGTCCGCGCTAAACACGATCAAGCGTCGCTCGCTGGTCTTTCTGATTTCCGATTTCATCAGCGAGCCCGGCTGGGAAGGTCCCATGGCATTGCTTGCCCGGCGCCACGATGTCGTCGCTATTCGGCTCTGGGATCGCCGGGAAGTCGAACTCCCGGATGCAGGCGTGATAGTGATGGAGGATGCCGAAACCGGGGAGCAACTCCTGGTCGACACTGGCGACCCCGTTTTTCGCCGCCGCTTTGCTGCACTCGCCGAAGAACGCGAGGGGCTGCTCAAGGCGAGTTTCTCGCGGGCTGGCGTTGACTTGTTCGACCTTGCGACCGATGAAGATCTCGTGGTTGGCCTCGTGCGAATGGCCGAGCGGCGGAAGAAGAGGCGGCTGTGACCTTCGAGTGGCCGCTGATGTTCCTCTCGTTGCTGCTCGTGCCGGCGCTGGTAGCGGGGTACCTCGCACTCCTGCAACGGCGAGCGAAACAGTCGGCGGCGCTGGGGACGATGGGAATTGCGCAATCAAGCTCGCAAAAACGCTTGAGCTGGCGACGGCACGTACCACCGGCGATTTTCCTTGCGGCGATCGCCCTCTTGCTCGCCTCGCTCGCGCGGCCCCAGGTCGGCGGGCTGCCGCATCGCGAGGGCACGGTGATTCTCGCCTTCGATGTGTCATCGAGCATGCGCGCGAAGGACGTGGAGCCCACGCGGATGGAAGCTGCGAAGGCGGCCGCGCTGGCCTTCGTTGGCAAGCAGCCCGCAAGCATCCAGATCGGGTTGGTCGCCTTCGGAGACGGAGGTATCGCGGTGCAACGACCGACGAACGTGAAAGAAGATGTCGAAGCGGCCATCAACCGGCTGACGCCTGAAGGCGGTACGTCACTCGGCGAAGGCATGATCGCTTCGATCGAGGCGATCAGCGGGAAGCAGATTACGCTCGACGATGCGGCCCTCCAGGGCGACCTCGAAGGCGTGGACATCGGCTACTTCGGCTCAGCCGCCGTCGTGCTGCTCTCTGATGGCGAAAATACGTCTCGCTTCGACCCGCTCGTCGTCGCGCAACTCGCCACCAACGCCGGCATCCGCATGTTTCCGATTGGCCTCGGCAAACCCGAGGGCACGACAGTGGAGATCGACGGCTACGAAGTCGCGACCTCGCTGAACGAAGAACTCCTCCAGGAAATCGCGAAAGTGACGGGCGGTGTCTATTACGTCGCCGCCGACTCTGACGGACTGGCGAAGGTCTATGACAGCATCGACTTGAAGCTCTCGGTCAAAGGCGACCCCAGGGAGGTCACCGCACTCGGTGCTGCGGCCGCCGCCATCGTGATGATGATCGGCGCTGGATTCAGCATCCTATGGTTAGGAAGGGTGCCTTAGTCATGCACTTCTCGTGGCCGCTCGTCCTCTTCGCGTTGCTGGTGGTCCCGTTCGCAGTGGCGGCTTACGTGTGGCTATTGCGGCGCCGGCGCCGGTTCGCGGTGCGTTACGCGAGCCTTTCGCTCATCCGCGCAGCCCTCCCGAAACGTTCCCGCTGGCGGCGCCATCTGCCGTTCGCTCTGTTCCTCGCGAGCATTGCAAGCCTGATCGTCGCTGCCGCTCGCCCGCAAACCGCCGTCGCGGTCCCCATCAATAAGACGTCCATCATCCTCGCCCTGGATGTGTCGCTTTCCATGTGTTCGAGCGACGTCCAGCCGAACCGATTGACCGTGGCGCAGCAGGTCGCGGAGAAGTTCGTCAAAGACCAGCCGGGTGGGACGAGGATCGGCCTCGTGGTGTTCGCTGGTTCGGCCCAGCTGATCGTGCCGCCGACCACTGACAAGAAAGAACTGACCAACGCGATCAGCACGCTTCGCACCTCCAGGGGCACAGCCATCGGGAGCGCCGTCTTGAAGGCCGTCGATGCGATCGCCGAAATCAACACTGCTGTGACGAGGAGCGGCGTGGACCTGAGTGCAGCCCCGGGACAAAGCCAGGGCACAGCAACCGGTGACTACGAACCAGACATCATCGTCTTGCTGACCGACGGCGCCGCCACCCAGGGAGTCGATCCGCTGGTCGCCGCCCAGCAGGCCGCCGACCGCCGCGTGCGCGTGTATACCATCGGGTTCGGCACCACGGACCCGGCCCCGCTTGTCTGTTCTCGCGAACAGCTCGGGAACGATGTCCTGCCCGGAAGGTTCGGTCCTGGTGGGCCGGGCGGACCCCAGGGCGGTCCGGGTGGAGGCGGCCTGCGCCAGGCCCTCCGTTTCGACGGAGACACCCTCGAAAGCGTCGCCCAGATCACCGGCGGAAGCTACTTCCAAGCGGAGAACGCGAATCAACTGAAAGACGTGTTCGAGAACTTGCCTAAGAACGTCGCGACGCAAACGAAGGATGTCGAGGTCAGCGTCGCGTTCGTGGCCATGGGCGCACTCGCTGCGGCCTTCGCCGTTGGATTGTCTCTCGCCTGGAACCGCTTCCCGTAACTGAATGCGCTAGAGTCGCAGGATGACCGCGCTTCCCGATTGGCTGGAGCCTATGGCGGCGACCCTTACGCAGGAACGGTTCGCAGCGCCCGGTTGGGTGTTTGAGCGGAAGTTCGACGGCATCCGCCTCCTGGCCTACAAGGAAGGCGCCGACGTCCGCCTCTTTTCTCGAAACCGCCTGCCACAGGACCGCTCGTACCCAGCCATCGCCGAGGCTCTCGCGGCATTGCCTGTCACCGATGCCATCCTGGACGGTGAGGCGACCGGGGTCTGGCGTGAGGCGGGCGAAAGTCTCTACCACGTCTTCGATGTCCTTTGGCTGAACGGTCGAGACGTCACGCTGCTTCCTCTCGCCGAACGGCGTGCCCTTCTCGAAGGAATCCCGTTCGTCGCGCCCCTGGCCCTCGTGGAACGCGTCGCCAACGAAGCACCGTGGGATGTGGCGTGCCGCGAAGGCTGGGAAGGGGTCATCGCGAAACGCGAGGACTCGCCCTACGAACACCGCCGCTCGCGCAATTGGTTGAAGATGAAGTGCGAAGCGAGCCAGGAGTTGGTTGTAGGTGGTTTCACGTCCCCGCGAGGCTCGCGCGTCGGTCTCGGCGCACTACTCGTCGGGTACTTTGACGGCGGCGACTTCTGCTTCGCCGGGCGAGTGGGTACCGGCTTCACCACCGCGTTGCTCACCGATCTCAGAGCCCATCTCGATACGCTTGAGGTGCAGCAGTCGCCTTTCACCCGCGCAACCAATTTGCCCCGCGGTGCGCACTGGGTGCGCCCGGAGCTGGTCGTCCAGGTGGCCTTTCTTGAATGGACGTCACACGGCAAAATGCGCCACCCGCGCCTCCTCGGCGTACGCACCGACAAGGCGGCCGCACAGGTCGTGCGAGAGCTCGCATGATTACGCATCCCGAAAAAGTGCTCTTCCCCGACGACGGCATCACCAAAGGCGAACTCGCCGCTTACTACGAGGCGGTCGCTCCCTACATGGTGCCGCTCATTCGCAATCGCCCCATAACCATGGAGCGCTATCCGGCCGGCATCTGGGCGAAGGGATTCATGCAGAAGAACGTCGCTCGGGGGTTCCCGCCCTCCCTTCAACGCGTTGAAGTGCCGAAGAAGGGCGGCGTCGTCAATTACCCCCTCATCCGAGAGCCCGAAGACCTCCTATGGATGGTCAATCAGAACTGCATCACCCCGCACGCCTGGACTTCGCGGGTGCCCGACCTGGAGCGGCCAGACATCTGTGTGTTCGACCTCGATCCGTCTGTGGAGGAGGCAGATGTACTTCTCGCCGCCACCCTCGCCGTCCGCGACCTGCTCGCCGAAATCGGGCTACAGAGTTGGGTGAAAACTTCTGGCTCGAAGGGTTTCCAC
>JBDTNM010000051.1:0-15580 GCA_039933735.1 bacterium
CGGAAGCCGAGGCGTTCGAAAGTGGCGCGCGCGCCCGCCTGGTCGAGCGTCATCTGGGCGGAGAGCTTGCGCAGCCCGAGTGATCGCGAGACCGCGTAGATCTCATCGGCGAGGATGCGGCCGAGGCCGATGCCGCGATAGGCCGTGCCGGTGAGCAAGCGGATTTCGCCGAGGTGGCGCATCCAGTTGGCGAGGTTCAGGTTCATCGAGGCGTAGCCAGCGAGGTTGCCATCGGCGAGTGCGAGGACGACGACCGCCTGGCCTGATTCGATGTTGTCGACCCAGCCTTCGACCGCGGAGGTGTCGGTGATGTTGCGGCGGAGGAAGAGGAGGTCATCGGGCGGCAGGGATTTGGCGAACGTAACCATGGGGGCGACGTCGCCGCGGTCCATAAGGCGGAGTTCGAGCTGGGTATCGTTGCCGGCCTTCAACGTGCGCGGATAACGCTTCGCGAATGAGGCTTCGACGGGAGCAGTCTTGGGCACGGAGATCCTCCTGGGATGGGCGAGAAGAATACCCGGCAGCGACTTGCGTTACCAATCGAGAGGGGCGGCGTTAATCTTGGAGTGTATGGATGAACTGGCGCTGATAACGGCGGCGCGGAATTCGCCCGATGCGTTCGCGATGCTGTATGACCGGACTCAACCGGCGGTCTACCGGTTCGCGCTTTCGCTCGCCGGCGACCATTCGGGCGCGGAGGACCTGACTTCGGAATGCTACCGGCGAGCGCTGACGAACCTGCCCCGCTACGAGCATCGGGGGAAGCCGTTCGAAGCCTGGCTGTTCACAATCGTGCGCAATTTGGCGCGGGACAAAGGGCGGCGCAGCGGCCGCGAAATTCCGTTGATGGACCACGACGAGCCGATCGACGAGCCAATCACGCTGGAATTGGAGCGCACGGAACGGCGGGGCGTGGTGCAGCTCGCCGTGAAACGGCTGCCTGAGGTGCAGCGGAGAGTCGTGGTGCTCCGTTTCGGCCACGAATGGAGCGTGAGACAGGTAGCGGACGAACTTGAGAAGAGCGAAGCGGCCGTCAAGCAGCTGACGTACCGGGCAGTCAACCGACTGCGAGAGTTACTGGAAGAGGCCGGGTATGAACACGATGTCTAAGCAGCGCGACGCAGACCTGGAAGGCTTTGACCAGACGGTGCGGGATGCGGTGCGGGGGGAGGCGAGCCCGGAGTTCGCCGACCGCCTGCGAGGCGAACTGCGAGGTCGGCAGGCACGGGCGACGGAGAATCTCTGGTGGTTCGACCTTGACCTGCCAATCGGGACGATTCGGCTGGTGCATGACGAGCAACTGGTCCACATGGTGGACAACGACATGCGGCGTTACGAGTTGCGCGCGAAGTACGAATTGGGCTTCACCCCGCAGTTCGCGGATTCGAAGCGGCTGCGCGGGGCGGCGGAGCAGGTGATAGCGGGACGAAGACGCGGGAGCGAGATTGCGTTCCTGGGCGAACTGACGCCATTCCAGCAGTCTGTCCTGCGGGCGACCGCGCGCATTCCTCACGGCGCGATTCGACCGTACAACTGGGTCGCGCGCGAGGCCGGGAGCCCGGGCGCGGTGCGGGCCGCAGGCAGCACGCTGGCTCAGAACCCGGTGCCGTTCATCGTGCCGTGTCACCGGGTGGTGCACGCCGATTGGTCACTGGGGAAGTACTCGGCGGGCGGACCCGAGGTGAAGGAGAGCGTCCTGAAAATGGAAGGGATGACCGACCACCGAATGGAGTGGATCCAGCACGCGCCGAAGTTCGTCGCGCAGTTCGACAGCATGGAGTTTTGCCTGCCCGGATGCACGGGCCTGGACGAGAGCGATCCGGAGAATCTCAAGGGTTTCAAAGAGCCGGAGGCGGCGCTGGCTGCCGGCTTCGCGCCGTGCAGTGTTTGCCGGCCTATTTAAGGGTCAGCCGCCCGCGAGTGCTTTGAACGCCGACTCGGCGATCGTCCGCGAAGAGCCGATGACGAAGAGCACATCGGCGCCCGCCACCTGGGCGCGGATAGTTGTCCGGCCATCGGGAAACCCAGCGACGGTGGACGTGGACGCGTCAACTCGGGCGTTTGAGTTCGCAAAGAGCGTGTCCTGGGCGGAGACGAACTCCTGGGCGTCGGCGGCGGTCGCAAAACGGACACGGAAGACGGCGGCCGCGCTTGAACCGTCTCTGTAGGCGTCATAGCGATCGGCCCGCCATCCGGTGGCGGCAACGGTGGCAGGGAGCGCTGTGAGCTTCAGTTGGAGGTAGTTTCGGAGCTGGAATTCGCCGAAGGCGCCGCCCGATTCGTGCTTCCAGCCACCGCCAAGCGCATGGGAAATGTCGGGGAGGACGATCTGGTCGGGGGAGAAGCCGCTGTCATAGAGGTCCGGATGGATCAGCTCGGCGGTGGTGAGGCGGCGGCCCTTGAGGACGCCGTTGATCGCCTCGTTTCCGCGCGTCGAGCGGACGATGCTGACCCACTCGGCGCCGGTGGTGTAGGGAAAGCGAAACTCGCGCTCTATCGACACGGGCACCGACTGTGTGGCGGAGAGTGACGCAAGGAACGCTCGGTTTGGTTGGGGAAGGTAGGCGTGCTCGCGCGTCCACGAGCCTTCGATGTTGACTGCGTCTCCTTCGATGACGGATGACAAAGCAAGCGACCAGTCGAGGTCATCGCGCGTGCGGTTGATGGTCGCTTCCAGGTCGAAATTGCCATCCTGGACGGCGTGGGTCAGTTCGTGGGCGACTGTCGACCGTTCCTGCTTGTCCAGTGCCGAGAGTTCCACAGATCCACCGGACGTGACGACGAAGAATTCCTTGTCGCGGGGCGAGTAAAAGCCAATGACGTTGCCGCCAGCGAAGGCGAGGTAGGCGCCACGATAGTCTTCGTCCGGGCCGAGGTGGCCGAGCAAACGGTAGAGGGTCGTCAGGTGCTCGAACGAGATGCCATCCTCAGCGGTCAACGTGCGTTCGAGAGCTGAGGGCACGTCGTCCCGGGAAATGGCCCCGACCTTGAGACCAATGGGGGCGGGCAGCTGGCGGAGCGCCGCGACCTGTTCGAGCACCTGTTGAAGTTCCGGCGTGATCGGTTTGGCCAGAGGGGAATCGTCGCCGCCGTTGTTGCACGCCGAGAGGAGGCCGGAGAGGAGTGCGGCGCCCAATAACGTCAGAGCCAGAAGGGTCCACCGGTGACGGGCGCAGTAATGGCCGGGAGGTGGGTGATTCATCCGCCGGATTCTTGCCCGCTGGGGAGTGGCCCGGCTATCCTGAACGTTGCGGCGCATTCGTCTAGTGGCCCAGGACATCGCCCTCTCAAGGCGGAGATCAGGGGTTCGAATCCCCTATGCGCTACCAAGGATTCGACGACGAGCAGGGCGATTGCCCTGCTCGTTTGCTGTTCGGCATCGGCGGCGGTGCGTAACGTTTGCAAGCGAACCGAGACTCCTTCCTTGGAGGTTGGCATGGCATTTGTGGATGAGGCAACCGCGGCGCTTTACCAGGAGGCCTGGGATTCGTGGTTCAAGCAGATTGAACACGTCCACCGGGTGTTCCTTATGGGAGAATCGCTGAAGCCAGAGCAACTCAAAGGCCTGTTGAACCGGGAGTCGCGCGCAAAGGAAAAGTACGAAGCCGCGCGGCTGAAGCTCCTCGGGCTCGAGGATGAGACGAGCGATTCCACTGACCCGGACGAGAACCCGTTCAAGTAAGGGCGGCCTCACGGTTCGTGGATGAGCGTGGAGGTAGAATTCAGGCGGATGGCGACCGAACAGATCCTTGGCCAACCGGTGCGGTCGCGGCGAATGCTGTACTTGCTATTCGCGCTTCTCATCCTGATTCCTGTCGCCGCGTTCGCCATCGGTCCGCTCTCGGGATCGAGCTTCAGCCTGAATGGGCCCGCGGGGCCGTTTCTTGCGTTCTCAGCGGGCGTGCTTTCGTTCGTTTCGCCGTGTGTACTGCCGATGGTGCCGATTTTTATTGCCCAGATTTCGGGTTCGAGCATCCAGAACGGTAACTTCACCGCCGACCGGAGAGTCACGTTCACGCATGCGGTCGCATTCGTCACCGGACTTTCGATCGTCTTCATATCGCTCGGGACCCTTGCCGGGCTGTTGGGTTCGTACTTCCTCGTGGACAACAAGCGGGAACTGGGCGACTTCGCCGGGGCGATCCTGGTGTTCATGGGCGTGCTCGTGGTGCCGCCGCGCGGCCGAAGCGACCCGCTGAAATCGGGACTTCTGCTGCTGGGACTGACGGCGGTGTTCTTCTTCCTGGCGCAGGTGGGCGGCCTCAAGGATGACCGGCTGAGGCTGGTGCTGTTGGCGGCGGTAATGGTGGCAGTCTGGCTGCGATTCGCCGGGTACCTGCAGTTGCAGTTGTTCGCCCGGACCTTCGAAGTTCGCGTCGGATCGAACCGGCAGGTCGGGTACGTGCGCTCAGGTTTCGTCGGTGGCGCCTTCGCCTTGGGTTGGACTCCGTGTGTCGGGCCTATTCTCGGAAGCATCCTGACGCTTGCCGCTGACTCCGGCGATGCGTTGCGCGGGACGTTCCTGCTGATCTGGTACGCGCTGGGGCTGAGCATCCCCTTCCTGATCGCCGGCCTTGCTATCTCCGACGTCAACCGGTTCATGAAGAAGATCCAGCCGTACACGCCGGTCATCGAGGTGCTGAGCGGCGTGATGCTGATCGGCGTCGGCGTGTTGTTGATTTCGGGGCGCGTGACCGGTTTGAACGACTACTTCTCGTTCGCGGACTTCAACCAGGGCCTGTAGATCGAGTGTCGAATGCCGGGTCGGAGGCGGGGATCGACTGTCGCACCGTCGAGCAGGCGTTGCATCGCTTTGCCAGTCACGAAGGCGAGGATCGATGCCATCAGCAGCCCGGAAACGACCCAACCGATTGCGAATGCAGCGACTGGCGAGTCGTTCGGGATGGACATCGGAATGAGGAAGGTCGGAGGCAGGGCTAGCAGCCAGGCGGCGATGCTCCATGGAATCCAGCGCCAGGCTCGCGGGACGTAGCGGCGTAGTACGAGGTATTGCGCCACGGGCATCGAGGCCAGCAGCACAGTCATGAGCACGAGCGCAAGCGGGATGATCAGCCAGACAGGCGCACCGAGATCGGATGCGGTTGAGGGAGTCATGCCGCACGCCCAGGCGAGCGACGCGCTGGCGGCCGTGACGGCGATCCAACGCCGGGGGAAGGTGGTGTCCCAGTGCCGGAGCGCGAGCCACTGAGCAAAGCCGAGCATCGCGCCTTCGCCTGCGCCAGAGAGGACTACGGCGGTGGACGCAACCAGAGGAGGGACGGAGAGCGCCCAAACGACAAACCAGGCGAGGCCGGGAAGCACGAAACCGGCTGATTCGCCCGGCAGGACCAACGCAAACCAACGCTTCGTACTGAAGCGGGCGCCGGGGTGAACCCGGTAAAACGCGGTCCTTTGCGCCACCGCCGTAGTCACCCATTCAGCATGGATCCTCCGCCGTCCAGCCGGATGGCCCCTACGGGTACGATAAACGTCCCCTAAGGCCCGAATCGGGGATGGGGAGAAGTAGCCGTTAGGAGCGGGCTGGTGATAGGCTTTTCTTTCGCGGCGCGTTCGTCTAGAGGCCCAGGACGCCGCCCTTTCAAGGCGGAGATCAGGGGTTCGAATCCCCTACGCGCTACCAATTGATCCGCGAACCAGGGCACGAGACGTGCCCGGCCGGCCGGCCCGAACGGCCCACGTGTCCGATGTGCGCGGCCCGGCGCGGCCGCAGAATGCCCGGACAGGGGTTCGGCCATGCGTTCATCAACTCTCAAAGTCCTCGGCGCCTTCGCCGCCCTCATCGGTGTGGTCGTCTTCGTGTGGAGCCGATTGCCGCTAACGCTGTGGTACCAGCATGGGCGTCCAACGCGCTTCGGCAAGTTCACGAACCGGGCGATGGGTCACTTTGCTGCACTCGGCGTGCCCTCGTGGTGGATGGTGACCCTTGACGTACCGGGCCGAAAGAGCGGAAAGAAGACTTCGACGGTACTCGTGCTTACCGACTACAACGACGAACAGTACCTGGTGTCGATGCTCGGTAGGGACGCGGACTGGGTGCGTAATGTGCGCGCCGCGAACGGCGACGCGTATCTGCGGCATGGCGAGACCCGCGCAGTCCACCTGAGCGAAGTACCAGTGGATGAACGTGCGCCGATTCTCCAGGCGTATGTGAAGCGCGCACCCGGCGGGCGCAAGCACTTCCCTGTAACGACAAAGGACCCGATTGAGGCGTACGCGCCTATCGTTGGCCGCTATCCGGTGTTCAAGATCGAAGCGAGGGACTAGCTGGCGGCGACCACGTGGATGTCGCCCGGCTCAATTTCGATGGTGAAGCGCTTGCGCGAGGCGATGCCCAGGACCTCGTAGGGGCGGGCCGCGATTTCGACTTCCATTTCGGGGCCGGGGCCCACCGGCTTCAGGTGAATCGTGTGGGTGGAGCCGTAGGCGTATTCCGAGGTGACGTCGGCAGTAAGGAAGTTCGGGCCTTGCGGTTCGTTTGAGAGCTCTCGCCGAAGGTTGATGCGCTCGGCCCGAACCATGACGTCGACGGCGCTTCCCGGCTTGAGATTGGCAGCCGCCGTGCTCGAATGGAGGTTGACGCCTTCGACAGTGACTCTGAGCGTCCCTTCATCGATGCCTGACACAGTTCCCTGCCAGACGTTCGGGATGCCGGTGAGTTGGGCGACGCGGCGGGAATTCGGGCGTTTGAAGATCTCTTCGCGGGCGCCTATCTGGAGTATCCGGCCGTTGTCGAAGACGGCGACGCGGTCGGCGAGGAAGTGCGCCTCACGGAGGTCGTGCGTGACAAAGAGGATGGTGAGTCCGAGTTCGGCGCGGAGGCGCAGCAGTTCCTTGCGCATGGACGTCCGGAGCGAGTCATCGAGCGCGCTGAACGGTTCGTCGAGCAAAAGGAGCGGGGCCTCGCGGGCGATGGCGCGGGCGAGGGCGACACGTTGGCGTTGACCACCAGAGAGGCTGCGCGTCCGCCGTTTCTCGAAGCCGGTAAGGTCGAGCAGAGCGAGGAGTTCGTTGACGCGGGCGGCACGATCGCGGCCCTTCGGTAGACCGAAGGCGATGTTCTCGGCGACGTTGAGATGTTCGAACAGCGCCAGTTCCTGGACGACGTACCCGACCCGGCGCTGCTGAGGCGGCAGATTGATGTTGGCCGCTGAGTCGAAGAGCGTGGCGCCGCCGAGAGCGATACGGCCACGGTCCGGCCGCATCAGCCCGGCGGCGAATTGCAACGTGAGGCTCTTGCCCGCCCCGGAGTGGCCGAAGAGGACAAGGATTTCGTCATCGGCCTGGAATTCGGCAGCATAGGCGAACTGGCCGAGTTGGCGTTCGGCCGCGAACTCGAGGGTCATCGCAGGGCCGCCGCGCGGCCCGCAACAAGCCGGAACAGCACAAGCACGACCAGGGCGACGACCAGGAGGATGAGCGAGAGCGCTATCGCTCCGGCCACGCCGAGAGACGAGCCCTCGAAGGCACTGACGACCGCGAGCGGCATTGTCTGGGTTTTGCCTTCGAAGTTGCCGGCGAAGATGAGCGTGGCTCCGAGTTCGCCCATGGATCGCGCCCAGCAAAGCACGATTCCGGCAAGCAGGGCCGGCCATGCCTGGGGCACGGTGATGCGGAAGAAGGTTCGTAAGCGCGACGCGCCGAGGGTGTACGCGACACGTTCGACCTGGGCGTCGACGGCTTCGAAGCCGCTCTTCGCGGCACGAATATAGAAGGGCGCGGCCACCAGCAATTGGGCCATGATCACGGCCGTGGTGCGGAACCCGAAGGTGAAGCCCGTCCAGCTTTCAATTGGTTCGCCGACGAGGCCGCGACGTCCGAAGGCCGTGAGGAGCGCCACGCCGGCAACGGTCGGAGGCAGCACGATCGGCAGATCGATGAAGGCATCGACTATGGAACGGCCGGGAAAGCGCGCGCGGGCAAGCAGGTACGCAATCGGGGTCCCGAAGACGAGCGCGAGGACGACCGTGACGGTCGAAGTCCAGAGCGAAAGTGTGAGGGCCTGGCGGACCTGCGTGGTGTTCAACAGGTCCCAGGTGTTCGGTTCTTTGAGTGCCCGGTCGACGAGACCGGCGAACGGGATGATGAAGAAGACGCCAAACGCGACGCTGAGGACGACAACCGTCGTAGTGGCGGCCCGGTCGGTGTTGAACACGGGCTATTCTCGCATCACGGCTTGCCGAAGCCGTACTTTCCGAGAATGGCCTGGCCGTCCGGACTGAGAATGAACGCCACCCAGGCCTTGCTGAGCGCCGCGTTTTTCGAAGCCTTCGTGGTGGCGATCGGGTACTGGGCGACGATGTTGTACGCGCTCGGGATGTCGACGAGTTTGACGTCGTTCAGGGCGATGGCTGCATCGGTGGTGTAAACGACTCCAGCATCGGCCTCGCCGAGTTGCACTTTCGTGAGGACGGCACGGACGTTCGCTTCGTTGCTTTTCACGTTTGCCAGCACCTTGTCCGAGAAGTCAGCGGAAACGCCGCCCGGGGTCTTTGACGCGTTGGCGAAGACATCGCGGGCGTACTTGCCGATTGGCACCTCGGGGGCTGCGAGGACGAGCCGCACGCCGGGTTTGGCCAGGTCGGCGAAGGTGGCGACCGGCGATCCGGATTTCGGCACGACGAGGGTGGGCTGGTTCGTCGCGAAGACCACGGGTTCGGCGGCGTTGCCCTTGTCGGTGACGACTCTCATCTGGGCCGAATCAGCACTGGCGAAGACATCCGCCGGAGCGCCTTCGTTGATCTGGGTAGCGAGGGCGGACGACGACGCGAAGTTGAAGATGACTTTCGCCTTCGGGTTCTTCTGTTGAAAGGCGGTTCCCGCTTCCTTGAAGGCGTCAGTCAAGGACGAAGCTGCAAAGACGATGATTTCGCCCTCGACGGGAGCCGCAGGTGTGCCTGCCGTCGCGCCGATGGTTGGCGCGGCTTCGTCGTCATCATCGTCGCTGCAGGCGGCGAGCAGTGCAGCGCTGGCAAGCCCGAGCAGTGCAATAAGGGATACGAGCAGCCACGTCCGGCGTTCACGGCGAGCAATCACTGCCCAACCTCATGTTCGATTTCGTGGGCATAGGACTTGAGCCAGGCGAGCGTTGCCTCGGCGGCGGACTTCTTCGACTGTGCAACGAGCTGACGGAATCGCGAGGACTCGGGCGAGCCCTGGAGGTGGGCGAGGTAGCTTTCGCACACCGAGATCTCTTCGGAAAGCAATTGCTTCATTGCATCGCGGTCGGTGAGGTTGAGGAAGAAGAGCTTGAGGAGAAATTCGAGGCGCACTTCACGCATTCGCGCGACGGGCTTGCGCAGCCAGGCGTCGATCAGCGCGCGGCCCTCGTCGCTCAGTTCGTACGTTTTACGAGGCGGGCGGAGGCCGACGCGCTCTTCCGTCCAGGCGACGAGATGGCGGCTCTCGACGTTTCGGAGGTACGTGTAGAGCGTGCTTTGTTCTACCGGGCAGACGGCATCGAGGCCTTCCTCGGCGAGGAAGCACATCATTTCGTAGCCGTGCATTGGCCGAAGCGAAAGCAAGCAAAGGACGGCGTACTCACCGGGGAGAAGTGCACGGTCGGACATGGGCGGCAATGCTACCGACCGACGGATTAGTTGGCAATGGAGTATATGGCGGTCGAATTCTCAACGACGACCGATGCGGCACGACAATCGAAGTGCCAGCCAGCCTCGAATCAGAGGTCGCGCGTGAGTTCGGCGGCGTGAGATTCGAGGTGTCCGAGGAGGATCGGCACCATTTGTTCGAGCGGTGTGGGTTCGCCGCGAAACGGCATCATTCGCGAGCGTTGGGCGCGATCGAGACTGCGCAGAAGTTGCACGAGTGCGACTCGGTTCTGGTGCATTTCGGCGACGAGAGAATCGATTGGGTTCCCCGTCCGTTCCATGACTCGGGCGCGATTCCAATCGTGCGTTTCGAGTTCGGCGGCGTGGGCGAGGTCGTCTCCAGGTTCGGGGATACCTGCGCCGATGCGAATGCGAACGAGCTGGCGCAAGTCGTTTGCGGCCATGTGGGAGAGAAGCTGGCGACGCGTCCAGGCGCCGTCGCCCGTGTGGATGACTTCGCTCCAACGACCCAGGGGAACTCTACCGATAGCTTCGGCGACGTCGTCGCTCGACTGCTTCAGCGAGCGAATGAGTGATTCGAACTCGGCGTCTTCCACGTGTGTGGCTCCAGGAGCTGGTTTGCTGCATCGGCAGCGGCTGACGGAAGTCTACTGGCCAATCGAGGGACTTCCGCGAGGAATCAACGTAAATGCATTGGGTTTCGAACATGCTTCGGTGTACGCTTTCGCACGAGAGGGATGCCGAGATGAAATATCGATTGCTTTGGGCGGGCGCCGCTGCGGGAGTTGCCATTCACTTCACCGGGCTTGGCTGGGACGTGTACCGGCATTCACATGATTCCACGCTCGCGACCCGGGAGAACATTCTTTCCCTCGCGAACCCGAGCCATCTCATGATCGTCGTCGGCATGGCGATCGTTGCGGCATCTCTCCTCGGCATGGCGGCCTGTTGGATGAACGACCGGCAGTTCGGCGGCGGAGGGCTCGTTGGCGGCACACTGCGCTCGGTGGCGCTGCCAGTGATCGCGGTCGCGGCCGGTGGATCTATCTGGCTTGCTTCGACGGCGGAGGACTCCAGCCACTCTCATTCACACGCGGACGCTGCCGCCGCCGCGCACACACATGCGGCTGACGGATCGGAGATACCGGTTGCGGTTGCCGCGACCACTGGCGGGACGGACGCGACCGCCGACCACACGCATACCGCAGCGACGACCAGTTCGACTTCTACGGGGAGCGCCGACGAGACGATGGGCGAAGGCAACGCCCACACCCACGGGACCGAAGTGCCAGCAACGGCCGATCAACTCGTCGCCGCCGGGACATTCGCCAACGAAGTGAAGGTGAAGACGGCGAAATACGCCGATGTGCGCGACGCGATGGCCGCCGGGTATGTGCAGATCACCCAGGACCTGCCCGGCATCGCCGCTCACTTCATTCGCCTCGACTACCAGCACGACGGGCACGAACTGGACGCGGATTACCCGGAGGTGCTGCTCTACTCGAAACGGCTGGACGGCAACTGGACGCTCATCGGCGCGATGTTCATGGCGGAAACGGTGAGCGATACCCCACCGTCGTACTTCGGGCCCCTGGACGTGTGGCATCGCCACGAAAACCTGTGCTTCACGGCGGGTTCTCAGGTGCGGACGACGGCCAACGCCGCCGAGTGCAAAGGCGGCGTATTTGTGAAGAGCACGGCATACCAGATGCACGTGTGGGTGACACCGAGCGCGGGCGGGGTGTTCGCGCACGACTTTGCGCCGATTTCACCAGGAGCCTTCCCGCCGGCGACGCGGCCCGCAGCGGAAGATTTCCGGGTTCAGGCGCGATAATTCGCCGGATTTTGCAGCGGATTTACACATCCACCATCCGCGTTTGACACGGGCGCTTCAAGATAGTGGACGAAAGGAAGGAGATGGCTTCTCCGCTCTCCCCCACCTTCACCGCCCGTTAGGCGTCCCGAGTCTAACTGGCGAAAGCGGAGAACCATCTCGTCCTCTTTCACCGTTCATTTCCCCGGCGACGGGGCAAACCGTCCTGGTGGCGCCATGAGAACTCCCCTTTCATGGCGCTCCAACCCTTTCCTGGCCGTCCTCCGACTCTCTCCAGTCGAGAAGGCAACAGAACCTGAAAGCCCACCGCTGGCCCGGTGGGCTTTCTCTTTGCTCGTCGTAGGCGGGGCGTGAGTCGGACCTGGGGCAACGCTTCAGTTGCCTCGTGTGAGAAGCCTCGCGATGGCTTCATCGTTTGCACGCCCGCCCGGGAGTTTTGGTCGCGCTACCTAGTGGGTGATCGCCGGTGGCATGGTTTTCGCCGCTGAGACCCAACCGTCGACGTCGGCCTGCGATGGCGCCAGGTTGCCGGCCGCCTCGTAGAGCTTCTGGTAGAGGTTCGCGGCGTTTCGCTGAGCGAGTTCCTTCACGGTATCCACGCCTACGTTTTCGAGCAGGTCGGCGAAGTGGGCCGAGACGCCGGGGACACGCATGAGGTCCGCGCGGTTGGCCCACTCGAGCAACTGGCCGGGTTCGAGGCCCGTTTGGGTTGCCAGGGCTTTTCGGCCGTCGGCGGAACCTGCGACTTCGAGGTACTCGTCCAGGAGGTAGATGCCGGCGTCGTTGAGGGTTGCTTTAGCGACGTCGTCGACGGTCGAGATGGCCTCGACCGGGATGCCGTCGGAGTCATCGGAAACTGCCGGCGAGACCGGCGCCGCTACGGGTGTCGGAGCGGCTGCAACAGGCTCGGGCGCGACGGGCTCGGACGCGACGGGCCGGGGAGCCGCAGGTGGTGGCGTTCCGCCGGCGCGGGCGAGTGTTACCGCCGGGACGTGGCCGTTACCGAAGAACTTCGAGACGGCGCCACCCTGGGCGAGGCTCGAGAGGTAGATGTGCCCGGTCGGGATGCGTTCGGTGACGGTGGCCTTCGCCGCAACTGAGGCTCCGCCTGCCGAGACGGTAACGTCGTCGCCGCTGGAGATTCCGAGGCGTGTGCCATCGAACTCACTGACCTGGATGCGGTCGTAGCGGTGGAGCTTTTCCGCTTCGGGATGGCGCAGGGACGCGGCGTCCAACGAGGTGTAGAGGTCGCGAGAAGTGATGACTTTGAGTCCAGCGTCGGCGCTGATGGCTTCGACGGCGACGGATGTGGCCTTCGAGGAGACCGGGACAACCCGCCGCACGCCTTCACCGATGATGAGGTCCCAGGCGGGCTGGTAGGCGGCATCGAGCTTCGAAATCTCGCCGAGGGCTGCATCCGGAGTCTTCGGGAGTTCGGCGCCAAGCTCGGCGCCGAGGACCGAGAGGACTTCGAAAAGCGAAGCTGCGTCGCCTTCGGGCTTTACGGCAGCGGAGACCTTCTGGATGCGATGGTCGCCCTGGGTGTAGGTGCCGGAGCTGGCGTAAGCGCGGCCTTCAGCGAGGACGACCGTTGCCTGTTTCGCGGCGCCACTGAGGACGTTGTCGATGGCGATGACGGTCATCCCGGCGAGGGCTTCGGAGGCGCCGGCGAGACGCATGGTCGGGTCGTCGCGAATAAGGAGGACGGCGGACAGGCCTTCGAGGGGGTTCGAACCGCCGGCAGCGGCAACTCCGACGTCAAGCAGGCCGTGGACGTTCACTTCGGGCGGGAGGACGACCAGGTTGTTGCTCGCGTCAGCGCCGAAGAGCGCGATAGCGAGATTCGCCGCGCCAGCTGTCATGGCGCCGGCGATAGCGGCGCTCACCGGGTTAGGCGCGCATATGACGAGCGATTCGTCTTTCGGCGCATCCTTGAGGATGGCGACGGCGGCCGCGACATCGTCGTTCAAGGCCGGCTTGCCACCGAGGGCGTCGGCGATGGCGGCAGCAGTTGCGCCCTCCTGACCGGCATCAGTGCGAATCCAGAGCGCGGCGAAATCGACGAGTTCGCTGCGGAGGGGGCCGATGACGATCAGCTTCGCGCCCTTATGAACGGCAGCGTCCTTGACGCGGACGCTGGCGACGTTGTGGCTCTCTTCGAGGTCGTCGGCGACCACGACGATGGCTTTGCTCGTGGCGATGCGGGTCATATCGGCAGCCATGCGCCAGGTGCCGAAGCGCGCTTCGAGGGCGGACTTTGAGGCACGAATGACCGGGCCGAGCGAGCTGTCGGCGGTGGCGTTGAGTTTTCGAGCGATCTGGGACGCGAGGTAGGCTTCTTCGTTGGTGACGTTGCCACCGACGAGGACACCGACTTTGCCACCGGCTGCCTTCAGCGCCTTCGCTGCTTCGGCGGCGGCTTCGGCAAGGGTGGCCGGGGCCTGGATATTTCCTCGCCTCACAAGGTGCTTGCCGAGGCGTTCGCGCGGCTTCAGGGAGTCGTAACCGTAGCGGCCGCGGACGCAGATCTGGTCGCCGTTCACCGGGTTGCCATCGCCGGGGCGGACGATCACGCCGCGGCCCTCAGCGGAGCCGAGCTTGATGCTGCAGCCGATGGCGCAGGAGTCGCAGGTGGTGGTGGTCCAGGTGTCGGGCTTGGCGACCCACTTGTTGGGGTGCTCCATCAAGGTCGCGGTCGGGCAGACGTCGATGCATGCGCCGGAGAAGTCGCAGTTGCTTTCGTCGATAGCGCCGCCGGCTCCGAAGGCAATGATCGAATCCCAGCCGCGGCCGGCGAGGGTGATGGCGCCAGTGTGGCGCTTTTCGTCGCAGGCGCGGACGCAGCGGGTGCAGATGATGCACATCTGGGGGTCGAATTCCATGAACGGGTTAGCGCGGTCCGCCGGGGGTTGCGGCGCCTGGTAAAAGGAGCGTTCTTCGCCGACCCAGGGTTCGTAGCCGGACATTCCGACCATTTCGCAGGTGGCCTGGAGTTCGCAGCGGTAGTTCTTCGAGCAGGTCAGGCAGCGGTGCGTCACCACGTCGTCGCGCAGGCAGATGTCGCCCGGGTGGCAATGCTCGCGGCGGTGGCAGGTGAGGCAGCGGTCGCTGTGGTTCGCGAGGATGATCGAGAGGACGGCTTTGCGGCCTTCCTTGACTTCGTCGGTTTCGGTGCGGACGACCATGTTGTCCTGCACGACGGCGGTGCAGGAGAGCTGAAGGCCGGGAGGGCCTTCGATATCGACGAGGCAAGAGCGGCAGCCGGCGTAGGGTTTCAGGCCGTCGATGTAGCAAAGGCTAGAAACATAGACGCCGTTATTTTTGAGCACTTCCACGAGCGGAGCGCCCGCCGGAGCTTCGATGACCTTGCCGTCGACGGTGAGTGTTGCCATTGCTACCTGCAGCTAACCGGGACACGCAGCAACGCCACGCCCCCCAGCGGATAGTTCGGTCGAAGTCTAGCGGATTGTGATTTGGAACACGAATGGAGGGACAGGTGTCCGTCCGGCTAAAGACCGCTCTCGCAGTGCTGCGGCCTATCGAGCCGCTTCCCGAGCGGAAATCTCGATTGCGAGTTCAATAAGGGCGGCTCGGTCAAAAACCCCGACGGTACGGATGATGTACACGGCTGATCCTTGGGACCAGGCGACAATTCGCTCGTCCGCAGGATCCGTTGTGTTCGGGTTCGGGACCACTATGAGAGTTGGATGTCCCGCGACTTCGAATGTGGCGGCGAAAGCCATGGCCGGATGGCCTGGGAACACTTCGAAGGGCACTGGTTCGGTGGGTGTGTAAGCGGTCACACGGATGCTGCGTACCCGGACAGCCCCTAAATCACCGTAGTAGGCGATATCGGAAACGAACTGGTCTCCGCCGATTTCGGACTGCATGCCCTGCAATTGCATGCCCTCTCGGAATCGCTCCGGAACGGTGACAACGTGCATTCCTGTGTCGATGGCTGCCTGCACTTCGGCATCTGAGGACGCCTTCACGGAACGGGTTGCTGCACCACCGATATGTGGATAGGGGAGCCCCTGCGGGTTGATCGCAGACTTCCCATCGATCACAGGATTGATTATGAACAGGCCCCATGGCGTCAATTTCGTAGGTGCCGTCGATAAAGTGGCAACCGGGCCGGGAATTGAGGTTATGGAGGGCG
>JBDTNM010000052.1:0-15549 GCA_039933735.1 bacterium
AAGCTCTCCTGCATGTGAATCATCACGTCGGCGATGCGCTCCCGGACGGAGCCGTAGGCTTTCTCCGAGTAGGCCCGGAAGATGACCGTCGAGATGACCAGGGGCGGGAGGATCAGCGCGGTGGCAAGTGAAAGCTTCCAGCTCAGGACGACCAGGATGACGGTGGCTCCGAGGAGCGTGAGCGTGGATTGCACCACCATCAGGAAGCCGTTGTTCAGGACGTCGTTGACGGTCGCGACATCCGAGGTCATGCGGGAGACCAGCCGACCGGCGTTTTCCCGGCCGTAAAAGGCGAGCGACATGCGCTGGTAGTGGCCGAACAGCTTGAGGCGCAGTTCGCGCAGGAAATCCTGGCCGATTCGGTTTACCAGGTAGGTGCTCAGCGCTTGGAAGACGTAAACAAGAACCAACAACCCAAGGAAAACCACTCCCGCCCAGAACAGCTTTTCGCCGCTGCCACGGCTGCCGCCCGTACCGACGCCATGGTCGAGTGCGTACTGGATGACGAGCGGCTTCGCGAGGCTCGCAAACGTAAAGAGCACGATTGAGGCTGTGGCGACGAAAATCGCACGCCAGCGCGGAGCCAGCATCCGGATCGCGCCCGCCATTCCGTTGACCTTCGGCGCCCGGTCGGGAAGTTCGGTTACATCGTCGCTCATGAAGCCACCGCCGTTTCCAGTTGTCCCAGCACCTCGCGGTAACGGCGCGAGTCACGCATGAGTTCGCTGTGGGAGCCCGTCGCGGCGACGTGCCCGTCGTCCACGAGCACCACCTGGTCCGCCAGGGAAATGGTCGAAAGGCGATGGGAGATGATCACGGTGGTGCGGCCGTGCATCACTTCGCGGAGGGCCGAGCGGATCTCCTCCTCCATCCGGGCGTCGACGCTCGAAGTAGCGTCATCGAGGATCAAGATGCGTGGCTCCAGCAGGATCGCCCGGGCGATCGCGATGCGCTGGCGCTGACCGCCCGAGAGCGAGAACCCCTGTTCGCCAACAATGGTGTCGTAGCCATCGGCCAGGCCGGTGATGAACTCGTGCGCGTGGGCGAGTTTCGCGGCCTTCTCGATCTGTTCGTCGGTAGCATCGATGCGGCCGTAAGCAATGTTGTTCCGTACCGAATCCGAGAACAAAAACGTGTCTTCGAAAACGATGCCGATGCTTCGGCGGAGTTCTTTGAGCCGCAGGTCACGCACGTCGGCGCCATCGATTCGGACGACGCCGGCTCGCGGTTCGTAAAAGCGTGGCAGGAGCCGGGCGACGGTCGACTTGCCGCTGCCGGTTGCCCCCACCAGGGCGACGGACGCGCCCGCGGGCACATCAAGGGTGAAGTTCTCGAGGACGGGCCGGTTGTCCTGGTAGGCGAATGTGACACCGCTGAAGGTGATTTCACCGCCGCCGGCGGGCATGTGCTTCGCGTGCGGCCTTTCGGTGATGGTGGGCTCTTCCTTGAGGACGTTCCAAACGCGCGCCGAGGAGACCAATGCTCGCTGGCCGCCGGCGATCATTTCGCCGAGGCTCTGCACGGGCCAAACAAGCATGTTCAGGAATTGGAGTGACGTGACCAGTTCTCCGGTGGTCATGTGTCCGTTCAGTGCGAGCCAGCCACCGAATCCGATGACGGCGAGCTGGCCAATCCCAGGTAGGAAGTAGAAGAGTGGGCCGTAGACGGTGCGCAGGCGCACGACATCCATCGAATCTTTGTGGATCTCGTCGGCGACGACGCGCATGCGCTCGACTTCGTGCTTTTCGCGGCCGAATGCCCGAACCAGCCGGGCTCCGGCGATGTTTTCTTCGACCACGCTGGCGAGGCTGGCAAGGCCGACCTGGATCCGTTCGGTGCCGGGTTCGAGGCGGCTGAAGAAGCGGACGCTGAGCCACGTCACCACCGGGTAGACGGCCATCGCGAGGAAGGCCATGGGCACGCTGACGCGCAAGAGGAGGAAGAACGAGCCGATCGCCATCAGCACGTAGGCGGAGTTGATGGGGATGTTGACAAGGAAGCCCTGGATTTCGTGGAGGTCGGCGCTTCCGCGCGACATAAGTTGGCCGGTGGCTGTGCGGTCGTGGTAGTCAAACGACAGGCGGTTTACGCGGTCATAGAGCTCCATGCGGAGGTTGGCTTCGATTCGGTAGCTGGTGCGCATCGTCCAGTACCGGCGCATGCCCGCGAACACTGCCTGGAAAGCAACGACCACAACCAGCAGGAGGACGAGGCGCACGAGGAGATGCTGGTCGTGCTTCACGATCGCTTTGTCGATGGTTAAACCGGTGATGACGGGCACGACCAACCGCAGCAGACCCCAACTGAGGCCTGCTGAGAAGGCTGTGGCAAGGGTGACCCACTGGGCGCGCAGTTGGCGCAGCATCAGGTCCCTGCCGGCATGCAGGTCTAAGTGCTCTTCAGACAACTGAAGCCCTCCTGGAAGGCAGGCGGGACGGAAAGGACAGGCAGCGGCCCCAATCCTTCCACGGAAGGACGCTACCCGGACATGTAGTTGTAACGTCAGAAGCGGGCTTCGGTTAACCCGGGAACGCCCGTATCTTCACTTGCTCCGAACGTCACGCAGTGTGGAAAAGCCTGCGCTCACTGGCCGCACCCCGGTCTTCGTCGTTCCGACCCGTTGCGAGGGATAGATTCCCGAATGGCCGCTCACGAGGTAGGCGACGAAGCAGGCGACGGCAATATAGGCCGCGTTCGAAGCGCCGAAGAGTTCGATGCCCATCACTGTGCAAGCCAACGGCGTATTCGCGGCGCCGGCAAAGACGGCAACGAACCCGAGACCCGCAAAGAGATCCACCGGCGCCCGGAGGAGTGCGCCGAGACGGTTTCCGAGGGTCGCGCCGATGAAGAAGAGCGGCGTGACTTCGCCGCCCTTGAAGCCGCTCCCGACACAGAGTGCGGTCAGCGACAACTTCCACCACCACGAAAAGTTGTCCGCGCCGCCCGGGAGGAAGCTGGAGACGATCGTGACATCGCCCGCATGTGGCGAAGTGACACCGAGCCCGAGGTATTCGCGCGTACCCAGCGCGAGAGTTGCCAGGACGAAGATGGCGCCGCCGATGGCCGGACGCAACAGCGGACTTGCGACGAAGCGACGGAACAACCGGCCGATCCCGTGTGCCAATTCGGCGAAGAGCACAGCAGCGAGCCCGAAGGCGGCGGCGCCCAGCGCGACCTTGAGCATCAGGAAGGCATCGAATGGCAGCCTCCCGTCGGGTCGGGAAAGAGCTATGTGGTAGGCGGTGTGATGGATGCCCCAGGCCGAGGTCGTGAAATCGGCGGCGAGCGAGGCGTAGAGCACGGGGATGAGCGCCGTGTACTCCATGCGCCCAATGGTCAGCACTTCGAGTGCGAAAATTGCGCCGGCGATAGGTGTCCCAAAGACTGCTCCGAATCCTGCGGCAACCCCAGCCATCAACAAGATGCGCAGTTCTTGTTCTTCGAGCCTAAAAACGCGGTTGAAGGCGCCGGCGACGCCGCCGCCCATCTGGACAGCGGTCCCTTCGCGGCCGACGGAGGCGCCGAAGAGATGCGCCCCGACCGTGCCCACGAGGACCAATGGCACGATTCGGGCCGGCACTCCGCCACCCGGCTCGTGGACTTCGTCGAGGATGAGGTTGTTGCCGCCTTCGACCGAGCGACCGAAGCGGTGGTACATCGCGGCACTCGCGAGGCCCGCAACCGGCAAAAGATAGAGCAGCCACGGGTGGTCGAACCGGGCGTCGGTCACCCTTTCGAGCGACCAGAGGAAGAACGCGACTGCCGACCCAATCACCACTGCCACCGGAGTAAGCAACGCGATCCACCTGGCGAAGTAGCGAGCTACGTCGAACTGCTCACGTGGGCGGAAGTGAAAGTGCGAAAGAGTCGTCTTGGCGTGGTCGAGGGCGGTGATTCGGCGCGGTTCATTCACGGGCACGGACTCCTACGAAACCGTAGGAGTCATCAGCTCCCCGCGCGTCTGTTGGCGGGGGCGGTTCACGGCAGGACTCCATCGCCGGACCGAAGTATAGCAAGAGAGCCGCTTTTGCTGGCCCGGGGCATACCGATGGGCGACAGAGGACTCCACCCCGCGCTCTGGAGATAGCGAAGCCTAACCAGCCCCTGTACTATCCGACCGCCGCGCCACATTGCGCAGGAGGACAGTTTCCGTGAAAGCCGCCATTTTCCACGGGCCTCATCAGCCCCTGACCATCGAACAAATCGACATCGACAAGCCGAAGAGCCATGAGGTCCTCGTGAAGACCATGGCGACCGGTGTCTGCCACAGTGACCTCCACTTCGTCGACGGCCTCTATCCGCTGCCGGCGCCGGCCGTACTGGGCCACGAACCAGCCGGCATCGTTGAGGCGGTCGGTGACCAGGTCACCTACGTGAAGCCCGGTGACCATGTGATCTGCTGCCTGTCCGTGTTCTGCGGGCAGTGCGAGATGTGCATCAGCGGTCGACCAAACCTTTGCCGCGCGCCCGAGTTGCGGCGCGGCCCGAACGAGGCCCCGCGCCTTTCCTGGAACGGCAACCCGGTTGGGCAGTTCGCCAATCTCGGCAGCTACGCCGAGAAGATGCTCCTCCACGAGCACGCGGTCGTAAAAGTCCGCGAGGATGTGCCGTTCGGCGCGCTCGCGCTCATCGGCTGCGGCGTCACCACGGGCGTCGGGGCGGTGCTGAACACGGCCCGCATCGAAGCTGGCTCCTCGGTCGCAGTCTTCGGCTGCGGCGGCGTTGGCCTGAGTGCTATCCAGGGCGCCCGCATCGGCGGCGCGCGCATGATCATCGCCGTCGATACGGTCGAATCGAAGCTCGCGACGGCCAAAGAACTGGGCGCGACCCACGTCATCGACGCTTCTTCGCATGATCCAGTTCAGGCGATCCGCGACCTCACGGGCGGCGGCGTGGAGTACGCGTTCGAAGCCATCGGCAACAAGCGAGCGGCCGAGCAGTCGTACGAATGCCTCGACCGGGGCGGTACAGCCACCATCATCGGCATGATCCCGGTGGGCCAGAAGATCGAACTCGATGGCCCGTCGTTCCTCGGCGAGAAGAAGATCCAGGGTTCGAGCATGGGCTCGAACCGGTTCCGTAAGGACATGCCGCGCTACATCGACTTCTATCTCCAAGGGCGCCTGAAGTTGGACGAGATGATCACGCGAACGGGCAAGCTTGAGGACGTGAACGAGGCCTTCCGCGCCATGAAGGCCGGCGAAGTTGCCCGGACCGTACTCAACTTCGACTAGCAAACGGACTCACCACGGAGGCACAGAGGACACGGAGGTTTTTCAAGGACACGGAGGCCTCAATCCCGAGTGCCTCGGTAGACTTGTTCCAGTTCTCCGCACTCTCCGTGTCTCCGTGGTGACCACATGAACCGAATTGAAATCGAAACCAAACTCAACACCGATCGCACATGGCTGCTCGAAGTCCTCTCGGGGATGAGTAACGAGGACCTGTACGCGCCGCGCACACCGAGCGAGAACGATGCGTCGAAGACCTGGTCGTATGCCGATCATTTCGTCCACACGACGCTGATTGAAGAGAACTGGAACGCGATGTTTCGGCGCCACATTTCCGGTGGCCAGGGCATGAATATCGGCCGCAACGCCGACGGTTCCCAGCAGCCCCGCGAACAAGTGATGGCCGGCATCCACAAGTGGACCGAGGCCTGGGCCGACAAGCACCGCGGCAAGTCACTCGATGAACTTGTGGCAGTTGGATTGGGAGTCCGTTCGGATACGCTGAAGCTGCTTTCGGAACTTACGCAGGAGCAACTTGATTCGAAGATCCCGGGCACACCGTGGGCCGACAGCACTGTCGGCGGGATCATGGCGGCGAACGCTGACCACGGCCGGCTGCACTTCAAGTACGCGAAGGAAGGGACGCTAACGGCGTAGACGAATCGCCGAGGACCAGGTTCTTGGCTAGGTGCCGGGCTCGCCGGCAACCGCCGGTGTCGATGAGAGAGTAGCGTTCTCATCTGCGACTGGTTCAACGACTTCCGTCGACAAGCGCCGGCTAATCACGATCGTCATGGCGGCAGATAATCCGGCGAGGACGAAGACACCGGCCAGTGCCGGGCCTTCCCAGCCGCCGGCCTTGCCCGCAGCAACGATTCCGCCGGCCACGCCAATACCGAGGGCTCCGGAAAGCGTTTCCGTAAGCTTCATCGCGGACGAGACTTCGCCCTCACGCCCGTGCGGCGTGTCAGCCATCATTTCGAGCGAAAACGTGGGATAGGCGATTCCGATGCCGAGCCCGGCAATGGCCCAGGTGAGGGCGACAACGGCTCCGGGCATCGCGTCGCTGATGCCGAACGAGGTCGCCGCGATTCCGACGGCGACAATTCCGCCGCCAATGGAAGCCCGCGTCGCTCGTGAAGTGGAAGTGGCGAACCGTTCCTGAAGCCAGGATCCAGCCGTCCAGCTGAGCGTCGCGCTGGTCACGGAGAGCCCTCCGATAAACGTCGAATAGCCCCGGTAGGTGGTGACCAGATAGGGGATGAAGGCGTCCGCGCTGAAGAAAGCCACGTTCAGGAAACCGTTCCCGGCGATCGCCGCCGGCATGCCGGGGCGGGCGCGCAGGGTGCCTTCCGGCAGGAGTTTGCGTAGCGACGGAATTCCGAGTGCGAGCCCGGCGATCACGAGTGGGGTTCCGAGCAGCACGTTCCCGGTAGCCACGCCGCCGAGGGCGATGCCACCGGAAAGCGCGAGGCGAATGGCGTGAGGGAGGCGTGTCGGGTTGCGGACGATGTTTTCGGGCGGGCCGAGGCGGTAGATGGCGGGCAACGTCAACATCGCCGTGAGCGGCAGGAGCGGGACGATCATGAGGAAGGTCGCGCGCCAGCTGATCCATTCGGCAATCGCGCCACCGATGGCCGGGCCAATGAAACCCGGGATGACCCATGCCGAAGCGAGCATCGCCAGCATCCGGGGTCGGAGCGATTCCGGATACCCGCGCCCAATGACGACGTAGACCACCGCGGGTAGGGCGCCGCCTCCAAGGCCCTGGATGATTCGTCCGAAAACGAGCACATACATCGAAGGCGCAAGACCCGCGATCACCAGTCCGATGCCGAACAGTCCCATACCGAATGCGAGTGGCCGTCCCGGACCGTAACGGTCGGCCTGTTCGCCGGACCAGGCGATGCCGACGACAGTCGCGAGGAGGAACCCGCTGAAGACCCAGCCGTACAGCTCAAGGTGGCCGAGGTCGCGCTCGGCCTTGGGAATCACTGTGCTGACCGCGAGTGCTTCGAACGCGACGATTGTGACCGCCATCAGCAGCCCGACTGTCAGCCCTGCGCGCTGCCCCCGGAAGATTCCCCCGTCAGTGCTGTCCATGGTCCCATTCTTACGCTTTCGGCGAGCCTCCGCGAAGCACGGCACGGCTCCCATGGCATTGGCCGCGCGGTGGCCGCTCGGCGGATTGTTTGAAATGGGTAAGAATCCGGGAGCAAGGCTCAAGTATGAGGCATATCCCCCGGCCAAATGTTCACAAAACTGTAGCCGTCAGTACCTAGTATTCGGTCGGCATAGATGTACTCTATCGATCCATAACGGTGGTTCGTGGCCTGGGGAGGTCTTGAATGAACATCGAAGTTATCGAGTATGAGCTGACCTGCACCCAGCACGGCTCGCATCGGCTGCTGGTCCCAGTGGAGTTGCCCCGCCCGAATTCGTGTGCCCACTGCTTCCTCCCGGCTGGGCGGCGGGAGATTCGCCGGTTCGTGATGGACGGCCCGCTGCCAGCTGCCCTGGGCAACGAAGCCTGGGTCGGTTAACGCCCTCGTAAATTCCGCCTGTCCGGCTAGCAGCGCGAACTCGTGCGGAGTGCTACTGTCCGGCTCGGAGGGCGATTTATGACGACACAAGAGGTCTATCTGTACGGCCATCTGCTGGGTGTGTTCCTGCTGCTGGCGGCCGCAGGGCTGAGCACAGGCACTGGCATTGCGGTGGCGCGAACCACTTCCGCCAAAGTTGTGGTGATGCTCCTCAAGATCATGCGGATGTCCGAACTGATCGTGACTTCCGCCGGTACTGTGCTGGTGCTCATCTTCGGGTTTCTGCTCGTGAACGAACAAAATCGGTCGATGGGCGACCCGTGGATTTCAGCCGCATTCGCTCTGTTGATTGTCGTCCTGGCTATCGACCATGGCTTGCTCATGCCTCGGGCCAAGAAGGGCCTGCGTATGGCCGAAGCGCTCGGCGATGGACAGGTGAGCCAGGAACTGAGCACGCACTTGAACAACCCGCTTACGATCGCCGCGGGCGCGTTATTGGACGTTTCGTTCCTGGTGTTCCTCTGGCTGATGATCGCGAAGCCTGGGGCCTGAGCTTCGAACTAGCTTGCCCGCAGAATGCTAAACGGCCCGCATGAGCGGGCCGTTCGCGTTCTGCACCGAGTGACGTCTAGACGAAGAGGGGGTCTTCGGCCATTTTCGCCAGGCCTGAGTTGAACTGAGGCAGCCGGTCGATGCCGAGGCCGTCCATCAGGGTGATGTAATCCATGTTTTGCTTCTGGCGCAGTTGCCGGAGCTTCTCGACGCCAACGCTGATCTTCTCCAGGCCATCCGCGAAGAGGACAACGAGTGCCTCTCGTTCGGCGTGGCTGTGGCGAATTTCGTTGGAGAGTGCAGCTTCGCCGCGGCCCAACCATGCCTGAACGTTTTGCGGGCCGCGAGGATGGTGCTGCATGTACCAGAGCATGTGGCGCTTGCCGTACTCAAGGTGGCGCTTCGAGTCGTTCGCCATCAGGTCGAAGAGTTTGGCGTCGAGGTCGGTCTTGGCGAAGTCGCGGTTCGCCTCGAAGAGGCTGACTTCGTACGACTTGTAAACCACGTCGAGGCAAACCAGCATTTCCGTTAGCTTCAGGGCGCCATACCAGCCGCGATACAGCGTACCGAGGGGCGCCTGGCCGAGGCCGCCGCCGTTGGCGAGGGCGCGCTTACGCAGGGCCTCCACCTTATGGCCGGCGTCGTAAACCTGGGTCCCGAGGAAGAGCATGACATCGTGGAAGCCATAGCTGATCGGCTCGAACCATTTGGCGATGATCTTCTGCTCGACGAGGCCGTTGGAACTGTATGTGGTGCAGAGCTGGCACATCGCTCGCTCGACTTCTTCGGGGAGCTCTTTCAGGCCGTTGGCCCAATCGAGATCGGTGGCCGGGATCCAGCGCTCCTTGATCGCGTCTTCATAGAGCACGTCGACGCCTTCGGCCCACACTTCGGACTTGTCGAAGATGGTGTAATTGCCGGGAAGGTAGTTGTCCTCGTTCGGGTGAGAGCCGCGCGGCGCGTCATTCTCGTAGGGCCAGTAATCGGGCACCTGGCCGTACGTGCCGATGTTGATGCGGTCGAGGGTCATCCCGTCCGGGCCGGGGGTAGCCTTCACGCCGCGTTCCGACTTCGTGCGGATGAAGTTGAAGGTGATCTGGCTCATGCGCTCCGGGTTCTCGTTCACCTTGTCGACGAAGGCCGACACGCGGTCTCCCGGAAGCTTCATGTAGGCCATGTTCGCAACCGTCCGATCCTTAAGAACGGAGGCCTCGATCTTGGTTACGAGGTCATCGGACCAGCCCAGCATGTGGGCACGAGCCTTGGTGGTGTCTTTCAGTTCCATCGGTTGCTCCTGTGGCAGATGCAACTACCGCCCCGAAACGGGGCGGCAGTGGAAGTTGTGGTTAGCGCTCGCTAGTTGTTGGTGACCGGGTCGAGGAACTCGCGCATTCCGGCCGCCATGCGTTCGCGGCGGTCGCCGAGGCCGATGACTTCGAGACGGTGCATGTACTCGTTGATCTGGCGCTTGCGCATGATCATGAGCTTCGAGAAGCCCTCGTCCATGTGCTCGATACCGCCGCCCGCGAGGATAGCGAGGGCTTCCCCCGTCGTCGGGTTCGTCGTCAGGCTGGCCTGCTGGCTTTGCCCGAGCGCGCCTTCCTGGATGTCGAGGTAGTGGTGCAGTTCTTCCTTGCGCCACGGCTCGGTGTCCATCACGTACTTCAGGTGTGTGACACCGAAGGCGAGGTGGCGGCTTTCGTCCTGGGCAGCGAGGCGGAAGATCTTCTTCTCGGCGTCGTTCTGGGAAATAAGTTCGCCCATGCGGAAGAGCGTCTGCACGAAACCTTCGCCCACAAGGTGGAGGAGGGCGGTCATTTCGGTGAAGTCATCGACACTGAGGAGGTTGATGGCGCCGAAGCCCGCATCGACCATGCCGCCGCCGTTGGAGAGGGCGCGCTTGCGGAATACGTCGAGGTGGCGGCTTTCGTCCATGATCTGGGTGCCGAGGAAGAGCTGGGCCTCGAAGTGATCCGGGTGCACCTGCTCCATGAAGCGGCCGGGAAGGTCGCCGGCGATGAACTCGACCTGTGTGAGGAAGGTGCAAAGCGTGCACATTGCCCACTCAAGGTCTTCGGGCAGTTCCTTCAGCGTTTCCCACGGGATGTCGCGGGCGCTCGACCACTGGCGCTGCTGTGCTTCCTCGTAGAGGAGCATGGCGCTCTCGGACCAAACGTCGGCCTTCGACCTGTACTGGCGCGCGTGCCGCGGAGAGCGGATGTCGGCTTTCGCGCCGCGCGGGCCGAAGACGGCGATGCCTGCTTCTGACTTTTCGTCGACGCCGTAGGTGAGGGCGTTGACATCTTCCAGGGTGAGGCCGCGGCGACCGGCCTGGATGTTCATCCCTTGCTGCGTATCGAGATTCAGCCAGTCAAAGTTCAGTCCGGGCGCTTCGACAAAAGTCGGCGAGGAAGCCATTGCGTACTCCAATAGCCCGAGGCAAACGGGCTGCGATAGGCCCAATATATCGGATGAATAGGCCGATGCGAAGTAATTCGCGGAAAACGATTGCAAATTAGCGGTCGAGGACGGCGAACAGTGCCGTGAGCGCTAGCGAGAATCCGGGCATGACCGCGCATTCAAGCGCCCCGTCCGCGGGCAGCGGGTGGGCGTCCAGGTCGCCTTCGAAAACTTCGACTGTGCGAGCGACCGGGTCTATCAGCCAGCAGGCATCCACGCCGTTTTCGCGGAAGCTGCGGCATTTGCGACGGAGCTCGGCCATCGTCTGGTCGGGCGAGCGGACTTCGATGGCCAGCGAAGGTGGCGCGCCGTTCGCTCGAGGCCGGCCAGGTCCCCAGAAGCTCGAATCGGGCAGCCGACATCCTGAGCCGCCGGGCATCCGGACTCGGTTCTCGGGGCCGACCTTGCCGCCGTTCCGGCGCACGTACAAACCGATTTCGATGATGAGTTCCCCAACGAGGATGGCGTGATCTTCATTTGGCGTGGTTTTCTGTAGGACCACTCCATCGACGTATTCGAGGTATGGCTTCTCTTCTGGCAGGGCGAGGAATTCGGCTTCCTGCACGCGCCGTCCGTGGTACTTCGAAACCGGGAAAGGTTTTGCCGATGGCCGTGGCTGCCGGATTGCCATGACTACCAGTATATCCGCTGTCTCCAGCCCTTCCGCTCCGATACCCTCCCATCGTGGAGTACGAAATCCCCGAACACGTCGCGATTCACCGGCGAGACGGCCGCAGCGAGGTGCTCCTTCATCGTTCGATGGCGGTGATTGGCCCGGAAAAGATTGAGATCAAGAGCGCCCGCGGGACGATCATCTTGCCGCTCATCGGGTTAGCGATCGCGGCGGGGATCGGTTGGTTCATCTCTCAGAACGGATTCACTTTGCCGCTCTGGGCGCTCGTTTCTTTGCTTCTCGTTTGCCTCATCCTCGTCCCGTTTTCAGTCATGAGCCTTATCAGTGCGGTTGTCGGTGCGGATGTGATCGTGGACGCGAAGAAGGGCTCAGCGACCTGGCAGCAGGGGTATCTCGGCATGGGCATCGGTACGAAGGAATTGGTACCGTTCGCGAAAATCGACCACCTCGAGGTGACGGTAGAAGGCGACGAAGCTGACCGTTGGCGTGATCAGGTCGACGACCTGCGCCAGTTCGCGCTGGTCCTGGTGAAGGTCAGTGGAAAGCGGCTGACGCTTTCGCAGGTGCCTGTTCCGGCCTACGGCCAGGCCGATGGTATGGACCGAACGCTAGCGGTGGGACAGGCAGTCGCGAAACTGGTAGGTTCGAGGGTGACGATTCCCGAAGGTTGGGAAATGGTCGAGATCGACACTGAGACTGGCGCAAAGGTTGAAAAGCCCGTACCGCCGGGGAAGGCCAGGAAGCGTGGACGCCGCCGTTGAACTCCTGAAGAACGCGAAGACGATCGCCGTGGTCGGCCTGGATTCGCGCACCGACCGGGTTTCGTACCGGATCGCAAGCTATCTGCAGCAGCACGGGTACAAGATCATCCCCGTCCATCGAGACCAGTACGCGGCCGACAAAGTGCTCGGTGAAAAGGCGTATTCATCGCTGAAGGATGTCCCCGAGCCGATCGACCTCGTTGATGTGTTCGTGCGTTCGGGCCAGACGGATCCCGTGATTGACGATGCGATCGCGGTGGGCGCGAAGGGCGTCTGGCTACAGGTCGGCATCGTGAACGACGCGGGCCTCGCGAAGGCGGCGGCGGCGGGCCTAGTAACGACGCAGGACGAGTGCACGATGGTGGTGTACCGCAACGAGGTTGCGAGCGCGAAGCAGAAGCCGCACCGGATTTAGATTCGCGCTCGGCGTCGCATTGCGAAGGTCGCTGCCAGTCCGCAGGCCAACACAACGATTGCGATCGAGCCGAGCGGAGCTCGGTCATTCGTGGCGATGGCATTGCCCGTGGCGGGGGGCTTCGGCGCTTCGGTGGCAGTCGCCGGGGCCGTGGTCGGGGCGTTCAGAGTCTGCATGAACTGGTCCACAACAGACTGGGCAGTACAAGTTCCCGTGACGGTAACTTTGGCGGTTTTGTCGATCTTGGGATTGCCGAAAAGGACCCCGCCTGCGCACCGGCCCTGGCTATCGGCTACCGCGAATGCGATAGCTTCCGGGTTCTTGTCGGTTGCGGCGCCCTTCGGGTCGAGGCGGTTCCACCAGATAGAGACGTTGCCCGGCGTGGAAACAATCGCGTAGCCGTTGCCCTTCAGACCGGGGTATTTCGAGGACCAGGCCGGGAAGAATCCCTGAAATGACGACCCGGCGATCTGATTGAGATTGGCGAACGCCACAACGAGGAGGTCGTCTCTCAGCGCTGCGGCGTCAGGAACCGGCTGAGCAGTAGGCGTGGTCGTGGCTGGGGTTGTCGTGGTGGTTGCCGGTGGTGTTTCCGCGAAAGCTGGCACCGCAATTAAGAAGCTGGCCGCGGCAGCCAGACTGAGAACGAACGTCGTCAATTTCATTGTTACCCCACCTCGACGTGACGCTAACAGTCAGCCACCTGAGGACAAGGGACTGGAATGGCACGCGAGCGCAGCGGACGCTCGCTGCGAGGGTGTCGGCGATCTGTGAGGTCTGAAGGGCAATTTGAGCTATCCCAAGGCGTGCAAGCCTAACGGATCGACGACGACGACCTCGTGAACTTCGACTCGAGCGAAGCGGACACGCGGAACTCCCATTCGGCCGTTGCGGCTGGCCGAGCCTGGCGTTCTGGCCCGATGCTCGCTTCGAGAGTTCACTTACCGGCGAGCCGCCCCAGCGCCCAGGCCGCGCGTTCGACGCTCGGGTAAACCGGGATGCCGCGCGTGGCGAAGTCGTCGCGCACGTCGTCGACTACCTGGCGGTGTTCGCGGTTGTTGGTCTCGGTCGCTCCGAGGACGACCGCCACTGGCTTCGCTGACTTCTCGCAGATCTGAGCGAGGCGGTTACAGGCGTGCTTCAGCCGTTCGCCTGCATCGGGCCGGCCGAAGAACCAGTCTTCACCAACGTTCGCGATGGCCAGGTCGTACGCCGGACTTTCAAGCATGAGTTCGAGCAGGCCATTCGACGAAAGCCCTGAACCCGCCAAGATCGATTGATCGACCGGGTTACCGACCCAGTCCGCGAGGCCCGGCGCTTTCGCGCGCACCTTTTCGCGGACGTCATCCGGCAGTGGGACGACGGTGAAGCCGTTTTCTTCGCCGGCATCGGCTGATTGGACGCTGCGGCCGCCTCCGCCGCCGACGATGGCGATGTTGCGTCCGGCGGACGTCGGCAGCATCTCGGCGCCGAGCATCAGGTCTAGCAGTTGTTCCTGGTTGCGGGCTTCGAGCGCGCCAGCCTGCTTCAGCACGGTGCTCCAGAGTTCGGCGGCGCCGGCCAAAGCTGCAGTATGTGAGGCGGCGGATCGAGCACCGGCGTTCGTCCGGCCAGCCTTGTGGATGATGACCGGCTTCTTCGCCGCCGCGGAAGAAAGGCCTTCGTAGAAGCCACGGCCGTCGGGTACGCCTTCGACGTAAGCACCGATGACTGTCGTTTCCGGGTCGTCGGCGAGGTAGCGGAGCATCTCGCCGGGCGTGACATCGAGGCCGTTGCCATAGTTCGCGACCTTGCCGAACTTCAGGCCCCGGGCGTTGCCGCGAGTGATCACTTCGACCGCGTTGTTACCGCTCTGACTGAGGAAGGCGACCGTGCCTTTCGCCAGCGGGAGGTCGGGCCGAAACGAAAGGCCGCCCTTCGGGTGGTAGAGGCCCATGCCGTTCGGCCCGAGGATGCGCACACCTTTGGCGGCCGCGCTCGACGCGATCTGACGTTCGAGGTCGGCGGCGCCTTCGTCGCCGGTCTCGCTGAAGCGGCCGGTGAACAGATGCAGAAACTTCACGCCCTTAGCGCCGCATTGGTCCACGAGGTCCAAGACGGCACCGGCAGGAAGGCACGAAATCACCAGGTCGACATCGTCGGGGACATCAGCGAGAGTGGGGTACGCCTTCAACCCTGCCACTTCATCGGCGCTGCGATTTAGAGGGTAGATCGGGCCTGCGAAACCCATGTTCTTGATGGCTTCGACATAGTCGTGCCCGGGGCTATCGACGTTGGTCGAGGCGCCAGCGATGGCGACCGAGCGGGGCGAAAAGAGCAGGTTGAGGTCGGGCGTTATGGGGAATCTCGGCATCGGCGCGATTCTACACTCCCCGCTTGTCGCCCCAGATAAGAATGTGCAAGCGGGAACTAAACCGGTAGCCGCGCTGGGTGCAAACTTCGGCCAGCCACGGGCTGCGCGAGTTGAGTTCGGCCGCTGTGGTGCCCTCCGGCATGAGCACGATCCGAGCCGCGGGGATGGCGAACTGCTCGCGCAGCGCCTCAACCTCGGCCCCGTCTTCGGGCTGCTGGACCACGAACTTAAAGAACGCGTTCTCGCGGCCGGCGAAGTCTCTGAGCGAGGCTTCGGGCAGCCTGTTCAGTCCTTCGTTGCCGGCGTGCTTCAACTTCGGAGAAACGTTCCATTGGTCGATGGGGCCGCTCAATTCGCGGGGTGCGATCGTCCCGTTCGTTTCGACTTCGAAGCGGTAGCCTTCCGGGCGGAGTTCGGAGACAACCGCATCCAAAGCCCTTTGCTGGATCATGGGTTCGCCGCCCGTGATCACGACATTCCGCGGGGGCAGAGCTTTCACCGCTGAAACGATCTCTGCCCGGCTCATCTCAACGATCTGATCTGCCTTGTCGAAACGGTCCCAGTCCCACGTGTAGGCCGTATCGCACCATGAGCAGCGCA
>JBDTNM010000053.1:0-15541 GCA_039933735.1 bacterium
CGGCGAGGCCATGGCTGAGGTCGCGAGCCGCAGTTCAGCCAAGTAACAGGGAACAATCCAGAAAGCCCTCCGCGCGGTTAGAATCCGCCGCCGGAGGGCTTTTTTATGCTCAAGACTTCGATCGGTTCCGTTGAGATCACGCCTTTGCTTGACTGCCGACTGCTGATGAATCCGCACAACTTCATGCCGGGTCACGGCGACGCCATCCTGGCTGAATACGGGCATATCGCCGATTCACGTGGCCTGCTGCCAATGGCCATTTCCTGCTACCTGCTTCGCTCCGAAGGGAAGAACATCCTCGTTGACTCGGGGCTTGGGAACCGCCGGCGACCTCAATTCCCGGTCGGGCGGCTCGATGAATCGATAGCGGCGGCCGGGCTGACCCCAGGCGACATCGACATCGTGCTCAACACGCACATGCACATCGACCACGTCGGCTGGAACACCGTGGACAAGGAAGATGGATCGAAAGAGATCTTCTTCCCGAAGGCGGAATTCTGGTACCAGCAGGTGGAGTGGGACTACTGGATGCAGCCCGATAGGCTGGCGGAGCCGGGAAATGTCCACCTCGTCGAGTGCGTCGAACCCCTGCGTAATACCGGCCGGATCAAGTTCGTCACCGACGAAACCGCGATTACCAAGGATCTGACCTATGTTTCGACCCCGGGCCACACGCCAGGCCATGTTGCGGTCGGCATCGCATCGCAGGGGGAACGCGCGGTCATTATCGGCGACGCCTCGCACCACCCGGTTCAGCTGGTGCACCCGGACTGGTCGCCATCGGCGGACTGGGACCCCGTGATGTCGGGGACGACGCGCGACAAGCTGTTCGACTGGGCGATCGAGGAGCAGCGCACATGGATTGCCGGGCATTGGGAACACCCCGGGATCGGCCGGCTCGTCCGACTCGAAGGCAAACGCCAATTCCAGGCTCTTTAGGCGCGGATATTGCCGGGAAACCGGCCGCAAGCGTAGCGTGACCGGATGCGAACGGCCGCTTTGCTCATCGTGGTCGTTGTCGCTGCCATCCTTGCGGACGGCGCCTCGTTTCGTGTCGGCCGGGCGGAGGGCAACGTTGAAGTCACGAGCGTTGACGATGCCGGGGGCGCGGGCGGAGCGATTTGCCCCCACGCGACGTTGTGCACGCTTCGTCGAGCGATCGAAGTCGCCAACGCTGACGATTCCGGCGGCGAATTCCGGATTACGTTCGCCCCAACCGTGTTCCCTGCAGCCAATCCTGCGACCGTGGAGGTTGGCAACACGCCGTTGCCCAACATCTCGCGAGCTAACGTGACGATCGATGCCGCAGGAGCAGGCGTTTCGCTTGCGAACGGGGCTTCGAGCCTCACGGCCCAGAACAACGGGCTAACCGCGACGGGCGCTGGCTTTTCGGTATTCGGCCTGCACATCCACGGCTTTCCCGGGAGCTGTGTAGCGGTGACCGGCGACCAGCCAACGATCGGTGGTCCGGGAGCCGGCAACACTGTCGGTGGATGTAAGAGCGGGATTGCCGTCTCGGGGCTGGGGGCGGTCATCCGAAGTAACTTCGTCGGTTTCACCGCCTCGGGTGCGGAGGATCGGCTCGCGACAGGCATCGTGGTCGCCGCCGGGGACGCGCGGGTTGGCGGCCCCAGTTCGATACCCGGAGCAGGGAACACGATCGGGTTTAGCGACACGGCCGTGTTCGTCGGGGCCGGCGGCGCACAGGCCTTCACGGGCGTGCAAATCGAACGGAATCTGGTCGGCCGCTGGTCAGATGGCACCGCAGCGCCGGTCGAGAACGGAGTCGTCCTCAGCCAGCCGTCGAGCCAAACTGCGGTCACCTCGAACACCTTCGCCAACACCGGGGTGGCGATTTCCGTTGCGCCCAACGTCGGCGAAACTCCGGTGATCCGGAACCGGTTTACTGCGAACATCTTCGATGGAATCGCCGAGATGGCAATCGACCTCGGAGCCGACGGCGTCGCCGCGCCCAATGACCCCGGCGATTCGGACATCGGCGCGAACGGGCTGCTGAATCATCCAATCATCACGCGGGCAACCCAGACGCGAGTTTCCGGTACGGCTTGCGGTGGTTGCCAGGTACAGATCTACGTCGCCGTGCACCAACCGGGCGCCGCGAACGACTATGGCCTTGCGCCGCTGGTGTCAGGAACGGTCACGGCCGATGCCTCGGGTGTCTTCGCCCTCGATAATCCCGCGGCGGGGCCGGGGGACTGGCTGATCGCCCTGGCCACGGACGCAGACGGAAACACGAGCGAATTCGGGCCATCGGCGAGGGTTGGCGCCGGTTCGGTCCTGTGCGGCAACGTCCAACTCCAGGCCGGTTGGAATCACGTCGGGTACTTCGGTTCTGAGCCGGTCCCGCTCCTCTCTTCGTTCACGCCGGTCCCTTCGGGCGCCGTCACCGCGATTTACCGGTTCGTCGATGGCACGGATCAGTTCGAACGCTGGCTTGCGGCGACGCCTGCCGGCCGAACGCTCACCACGGTGCAACCCGGCGAGTCGTACTGGTTCTTCGCGGAGGCACCGGCGACACTCCCCGGCGGTTTCTCGCTTTCGTTCCCGGTCCCGGTGCAGCTCAAGGCAGGCTGGAACGACCTCGTCTACCTCGGAGCCTCGGAAACAGTCGCAGATTCCCTGAGCAGCCTCGGTTCGAACTTCCACGATCTGTTTCACTACGATGCGCTCGCTCGCGGCTGGCAGCGGTTTGGGGGCATCTCCGTGCCGTCGTGGGCGCGACAATTTGACCGACTCGAAGCGTGCTCGGTGTACCAATTGCGCCTCGACGCTCCGGCGACTCTGGTGCCCCTGCAACCCTGACGCCGGATATACTCGCTCGATTCCAGAAGCGCCCGAGGCACGTCCATGACTGTCGAGATCCGTTCCTGCCGAGACGATGAAGAACTGAAGCAGTACCAGAAGAACGTGAACTACGTCTTCGCTTCGGCGCCCTCGCCCGTCGATGACCTTTCGAAGCCGGCGGCTGACTGGACGACCTGCGCATGGGTCGACGGTCAAATGGCGACAACGCTGGCGACGCTGCCGTTCACCGTCCGGCTGAACGGCAACCCGGTAAAAATGGGCGGCGTCACCGCGGTAGGCACACTGCCAGGGCATCGCCGTCAGGGTCTGTTGCGAAAGGTGATGGCCCAGGCGCTCCAGCAGATGCACGAGCGCGACCAGCACTTCGCCATTCTCTGGGCGAGCATGGGCGCCATCTATCAGCGCTTCGGGTATGGGCTGGCGACCTCACTCGTTCGGTACTCGTACGACCCGCGTTACGTCGGCTTTCAGGCCGGCGCGCCTGCGCCCGGAACGATTGAACTGCTCGAAAAAGACGACGCATTCCCGCTGATGAAGCAGAACTACATCGAGTGGGCCGCGCCCCGAAATATGGCAATTCATCGCTCGTCGGTCCTCTGGGAGGTGAACACACTTCACGCCGAAGTGAAGGACCATCCTGTGTACTGCGCCATCTACCGAAACACGGACGGTGCGGTGCGCGGCCACGCGGTCTACCAGACCAGCCACGGAGATTTTCACGACGGCGGCCCAGGCCAGGTGATGCGCGTGAGCGATTTCATCGCCCGCGACATGGAGGCATACCGAGGGCTCTGGGACTATTTGAAGGCCCACGACCTGGTCCGGCGCATCGACATCGAAGGCATAGAAGAGGACGACCCGGCGCCCGACTTGCTGCTGGAACCGCGCATGCTCCAAAAGAAGACTACTGATGGCATCTGGATGCGTCTCGTCGATGTTGAGAAGGCTCTGGCGCAGCGCCCATACGGCTCTCGCGGCGAACTGACGATTCGGATTGAGGACGATGACCTCTGCCCGTGGAATGTCGGGACGTTCTTGCTGGAGACGGACGGTCCGACAACGTCAGTCCGACGAATTGAACGGGAGCCGGACCTCACGACGTCGGTGAATGTACTCGCGTCGCTCATCTCCGGGTACCGAAGCGCCACGCACTTCGCCCGGGCCGGCCGATTGACGGCGACGGACACTTCTGCGCTCGCAACAGCTGACGCTATCTTCCGGACTGAGTACGCACCGTATTGTCCCAACGGGTTTTAGCGCGACTCAGGCGCTCCGGTGAAACACGCGAGAGCGGTGGTCAACTACACTCGGAGCCATCACGTTCCAGTGAGTGACTTCGATGCCACCCGTACTCCCCTTTCGCGCCCTTGAAACTACGTTGTCCACCGGTCTGCGCGTCATCGCGCTGAACACCGGCTTCCCCAATCTCGTCTCGCTCCAGATACCGGTCCAAACGGGCTCACGAAACGAAGTAGAGCCGGGCAAATCCGGCTTCGCGCACTTCTTCGAACACATGATGTTTCGCGGAACAGAGCGGTTCCCGGCAGATGAGTACCAGGCGATCATCACCCGGTCTGGGGCGCGCCAGAACGCCTACACCACGGACGACTACACGAACTACCACATCACGTTCGCCAAAGAGGACCTGGAAACGATCCTCGAGCTCGAAGCCGACCGGTTCATGAACCTGAAGTACTCCGAGTCGGACTTCAAGACGGAGTCGCGGGCCATTCTCGGCGAGTACAACAAAAGCGCGGCCGACCCGCTGACCAAGCTCATCGAAGTCCAACGTGACAGCGCATTCAGCACCCACACCTACAAGCACACGACCATGGGCTTCATCGCCGATATCGAAGACATGCCGAACCAGTTCGAGTACTCGCGCACGTTCTTCGAACGCTGGTACCGGCCCGAATACACCACGGTCATCATCGCAGGCGACATCGACCCCGAGGCAGCGACGGCTATGGTCGAAAAGCACTGGAGCGCCTGGCAGCGCGGGGCCGGTGCACCGGTCGAGGTGCCGCAGGAGCCGCCACACTCGGTGGCTACGATCGTCCATCACCACTGGGACAGCGCCACGCTTCCGTGGGTCAGCATTGGATTCCATGCGCCGGCGTTTTCGACGACCGTGAAGGACCACGTCGCCCTCGATTTCCTGTTCGACCTGCTGTTCGGTGAAACATCCGATCTCTATCGGCGCCTGGTCGAACGCGAGCAAGTTGTCGACGAACTCATGCCTTACCTGCCATCGACTCAGGATCCGAGCCTTGGGACGATTCTCGCGCGGCTGAAGCGGATTGAAGACGCCGCATACGTCCGTGACGCCATCGCGGAAACGCTCGCACGGGCATCGACGACTGAGGTCGCCGCGAAACGCCTGGAGGATGCGAAGTCTCACGGGCGCTACGCCTTCGTTCGGACGCTGGACAACTCTGAGTCGATCGCCTCGACACTCGCGCGGTTTGTCCGATTCGAACGCCGTTATGACACGCTGAATGAACTCTTCGAGGCGTACGACTCGTGCAGCCCGGCGGACCTCAAAGCGGCAGCGGCAAGGTATCTGACGGAACCGAACATGGTCGTGGCAACGCTGAGCCACGAAGACCTGCCCACGGAACTCGGCACGCCACCAGCATTGAAGGCAACCGTCGCGCGGCCAACGACTGCGAAGGAAGTTGCCCTGCCGACGCCGTCGTCGCTGGTGCGCTTCAAGCTGTTGTTCGGCGTGGGCTCAGCCGATGACCCCGCGGGTAAGTTCGGACTCGCGACACTGGCGGCTTCGATGGTTGTGGACGCAGGGAGCAGCGAACTCCCGTTCGACGAGATCACGCGAGCGCTCTTTCCGCTGGCCGCATCGTTTTCGGCTCAGGTAGACCGTGACATGACGACGTTCACGGGAGTCGCCCACAACGAAACGCTCGACCGCTTCCTCGAAGTAGCGCTACCGCAACTCATTTCGCCCGGATTCCGGGAAGACGATTTCGCACGGCTGCGCGAAAAGCAGGTCAACGAACTCACGCAGGACCTGCGTTCCAACAACGAGGAAGAGCTCGGGAAGGAGCGACTCCAGGAGCTGGCGTTCGCCGGTACTCCCTACGGACACACCGCACTCGGCTCGGTAACGGGCCTGGAAACGACGACGCTGGACGATGTCCGTGATTTCATCGCCCGGCATTACACGCAGGCGAACCTCACGATCGGCGTGACCGGCGATATCTCAGCCGACGCTCACGCCGAGCTCAAGCGCGCCCTCGGGAAGCTTCCGGCTGGCAATCCGCGCCTCGCCTACCCGATCACGGCTGATGCTGCCTCCGGGCTGCATGTGGAGATCCTGGAGAAGGAAACCCGGTCGGTGGGGATTTCGTTCGGTCACCCGATTTCGGTGCGCCGCGGCCAGCCGGATTTCGTCGCTCTTTGGCTCGCTCGGGCATGGCTCGGGGAGCATCGTGCCTCAAACGGCCGGCTCTACAACCGCATCCGCGAAGTCCGCGGGATGAACTACGGCGACTATGCCTACGTCGAGGCGTTCCCGCGAGGGATGTACCAGTTCTTTCCCGACCCCAACCGAGCGCGGCGCGCGCAGCTCTTCGAAGTCTGGATTCGCCCGCTTCAACCGGCGCAGGCGGTCTTCGGCTTCAAGTTGGCTCTCTACGAGCTACGCCAGCTCATCGAGAACGGCATTTCGGACGCCGACTTCGAGGACACTCGCGAATACCTCGCGAAAAACGTGTTCGTGCTCACGAAGACCCAGGACCAGCAACTTGGCTATGCCCTCGACAGCGACTGGCATGGCACACCCGAATACACCTCTTATATCCGCGACGAACTGGCGAGGCTGACACCCGCGAGCGTGAACGCAGCAGTCAGGAAGCACCTCTCGGCCGACAACCTGCAGGCGGTAATCATTTCCAACAATGCCTCGGCTTTGAAGGACCAACTGCTCTCGGCCGAGCCGGCAACCATCCAATACGACGGGGAAAAGCCAGCGGAGTTACTGGCCGAGGATCGGAACGTGGGCGCGTATCCCCTCAACTTGAGTGCGGAACGGGTAACCATCACGCCGATAGATCGGGTGTTCAGCTAGCGCCCGTTGTCCACGTCCTCAGCGGCCTGTGTTAGAGTCCGCCGCGAAATTCCCAAACCCGATGGGAGAGCCACCGCATGAAATTTGGCATCTTTTACGAAATCTCCGTCCCGCGGCCCTGGGGCCCGACCACTGAGTACGAGGTGTACCAAAACTGCCTCGAACAGGTCCGCCTGGCCGATGAACTCGGATTCGACCAGGTCTGGGCCGTGGAGCATCACTTCCTCGAGGAGTACTCGCACTGTTCCGCGCCGGAGATCTTCCTGACCGCCTGCGCAATGATCACCAAGAACATCCGAATTGGACGCGGCATCGTCGTTTGCGTCCCTCAGTTCAACAACCCGATTAAAGCGGCCGAAGTGGCGGCGACCATGGACCTCGTATCTGGAGGCCGTCTCGAATTCGGCACCGGGCGTTCGGCCACCTGGACTGAGCTCGGTGGCTTCGGCGCGGATCCAGACGAGACGAAGAAGACCTGGGACGAATGGACCCGCATCATCCCGAAGATGTGGACGCAGGAGCGATTTGGCTACGAAGGCCGCGCCTTCTCCATGCCTCAGCGCACCATCCTCCCGAAGCCGCTCCAGAAGCCACATCCGCCGATGTGGGTCGCGGTCACCAGCCCGGGCACGGAACTCGACGCCGCCGACCGGGGCATGGGCAGCCTGGGCCTCACCTTCGGCGGCTTCCGCGAGCAGGAGAAGAAAATCGCGGAGTACCGCCGCCGCATCAAGTACTGCGACCCGGTTGGCTCGTTCGTCAACGAGCAGGTCAACACCGTGAATTTCCTCATGTGCCACGAGGACAACACCTACGGCGGCAAGACCGGGCAGCGGCTCGCCGGGACGTTCAACTACATGGCGGAACAACTCCTGGCTGCGCGCCAGGCTTACCCGACCCGTTCGTACCCGAACCTTGGCCTGCTTCCGGCACTTCGCCGCGAAGCCACCAGCGCACCCGAGAACCAGCTGCCCGAGGGCCTGGCGATCGGCAACCCGGACCGCATCACGGAAGTCATCAGGAACTGGGAATCCGTCGGCGTCGACCGGATCAACTTCCTCCTGAACGCCGCCGAGACCGTCCCACAGGCGGAAGTGCTCGCTTCGATGCGGCTCTTCGCGAAGGAAGTCATGCCGAAGTTCGCCGATAAGAAGCAGCCGGTTGCGGCCGGCACTGCCGCAGGAGGCGCCTGATGCCACTCGTTGGCACGCGTCCGGTTACCGCTCTTGAAGGCGGCCCGTTGGTCACCGATCTCCAGTCCGAACGGCTGGAACTGCCCGGCTGCGGGATCCTGCAGATCATGTACGAGATCGATGCCGAGGGCGTCCAGGCATTGATCCCGCCCGCCCTCCATCCGACGGTCCCGGCGACCGTGGTGTTCACCGTCTGGAACGTCCCCGAAAGCCCGGCCGGGGCATTCGTCGTTGCGGAAGCCAAGATTGGCTGCCGCTCTGGCGCCCGCCCGCGGGGGCTGTTGGTTCGAGGCTTTTGCAGTTCCGCTGAAGGAACGGCCTTCCTCTCTTCGAAGTGGGGCTATCCGGTCACGCAGGCGAACGTCTCCCTGACGAAGCGCTATGACCGCATTCGTGGCGTCGCTGAATCAGGCGGCAACACGCTGCTCGACATCACGCTCTTGAACCCTGAGCCAATCGCTGGAAACGACATCCAGTACCTGGCGAACCTGAACGTCGCCCGATTGGACCGCGAGGGCGCTACTGTCGCTCGTCTCATCCAGTCCGACCCGGACTACGTTTTCCGCAGCGCAGACCGTGGCAAGCCGGAGATGTCCGTCTTCGACGCGGACGCATTCGGCCTGGGCGGCGCCCATGCCTATTTCCCCGTTTCCGCCTCGTACGCTGTAGCGGACATCAACATGCCCGAAGTCCGCTACCTGGTGGACCCGTCAAAGTCACCGCTGGCTTCGGTCGAGCGGCTCTAACCATCCAGTCCCTTCCCGAAGGAGAGGCCCGCCGATTGGCGGGCCTCCTTTGCGTTAGCCCAGGTACATGGAGCCGCGGCTGCCGCCCTTGGGGTCAGTGAGTACATTCACGACAGCGACCTTCCCGGAGTTCAGGGCCTTTTCGAGCGTCGGCCGGATCTGCGAAGCCTCGGTCACCTTCGCGGAGAAGGCGCCGACCATTTCGCCCATGCGCTCGTAGTCGACTGGCAGGAGAGCAGCGATCGGCGGCGAATCCGGGGCGAACATCCGGTCCTGGATCGAATGTCCCGCGATGCCGCCGTTGTTCGAAATGACGAACACGACGTTCGCTCCCACCCGGGCCGCTGTCTCGACTTCCATGGCGGCGGCGCCGAAGGCGTAGTCGCCGACCATCGCGACAGCCGGCCAGTCCGGCAATGCCAGTTTCGCACCGAGCGCATAGGGCACGCCGGTCCCCATGCAGCCTGTAGTGCCCGAGTTCAAGAGCGAGCGCGGGTTGTAGCTCGGAAGGACCGCGCGGGCGACGCCCATCGTCAGTTCGGCATCGACGCTGATGTTGTGGTTTCGCGGAAGCACATCTCGGACTTCGCGCAGCAACCGGTAGTGGTTGATCGGCGAGCGGTCGGAATCCATTTGCTCGGCGATCGTCGCCTCATTCTTGCGCGCATCGGTCTGCAACGATTCGACCCACGAACCGCCGGCTGACTTCAACGTTCGCCCGCGGAGAGCGTCAGCGAGGGCACTCGCGCCCGCCGCTGCGTCCGCGACGATCCCGTATTCAAGGTCGGCGGCGCTCGTCATCTCTTCCGCCACGATATCGATCTGTGCGAGGCGGACACCCGGCGCGAATCGTGGTGCGCGGCCAAACTGGAAGATCCAGTTGAACCGTCCGCCAACCATGAGCACCGCATCGGCGCCGGCGAGGGCCGACGACCGCGCGGCGTTCATGAAAAATGGGTTGTCATCGGCAACGATCCCTCGCGCCATCGGAGAGGCGACGTAGGGAATGCCGAGATTCACCAGGCGAGTCAAGGCTTCCCCAGCATCCGCCCATGCGGCGCCTTTTCCCAATAGGATGAGCGGCCGCTCGGCAGAGGCGAGCATCTCTGCGACTGCTTCGATCAACCTCGTGTCGGGCTGAGGCTGAGAAACCTCCGGGGAGGTTATTCGAAGGGGCACAGAATCCGACTCCAGCCGGCGGCGAACGAACTGGCCAGGAAAGTCCAGGTAGACTCCGCCCGGCCGGCCACTCACGGCCTTCCCCAGGGCGAGATGTACGAGTTCCGGGATGCGCTCTGTGCTATCGACCTGTGCGGTCCACTTCGAGCCAGGCTTTGCGAAGGCGACCTGGTCCGCTTCCTGGAATCCACCCAGGCCGCGGGTGCGGCCATCCGCGGACCCACCCATGACGACGAGCGGCATGCCACTTTCGGTGGCGACGTGCAGGCCCGTGATCGTGTTGATCATGCCCGGGCCGGAGCCGGCGATGACGACGCCGGCCTTTTTCTTGATGTAGCCCCATGCCGATGCGGCAAAGCACGCAGATTCTTCGTGGCGGCAGTTCACCACCTTGATGCCTTCGCGTTCCATGCCCGACATCACTTCGATCATAGGCCCGGCCACGACACCGAACGCGGTATCGATCCCCGCCTGCTTCAATTGCATCGCCGCGAGGCGACCACCATTCACTTCAGCCATTTATCCCTCACGAGTTATCAAGTTCCAATGTGAGGGTGAGGCTACGCACCTTCTGGCCGCCTGTGAAGGGTTCGCCCAACTCTCGCCCAAATGCTCATCCAGCCTGCTAGGATCGCCCATCGCGCCGCGAGGTGAATTTCTATGACGTTGCCACTCGAAGGTCTTCGCATCCTCGACTTCACCCAGTACGAAGCTGGCACAAGTGCCACGCAAACACTCGCCTGGCTCGGGGCGGACGTGGTTAAAGTCGAACAACCGGGAATTGGCGATCCGGGGCGGGGCCGCGGGGCCAGCCCCGACGATCGGCTCTACTTCCTCAACCTCAACGGTAATAAGCGAAGCGTCGCCATTAACCTCAAGCATCCAGATGGCGCTGCGCTGGTGAAGCGGTTGGCGCCCAGGTTCGATGTCGTTGCTGAAAACCTGGCGCCTGGCGCCATGGATGGCCTCGGCGTTGGCTACGCCGACTTTAAAGCGGTCAATCCCAGGCTGGTTTATGCCACCATCAAGGGATTCGGCTCAACCGGGCCGTACAGCCACTTTCGCAGCTTCGACATGATTGCCCAGGCCGCCGGCGGAAGCATGTCCATCACCGGGAGGCCCGACACCGAGCCCTTGCGGTCTGGTTCCACCTACGGCGATACGGGCACCGGAATGCAGCTGGCAATCGGCATCCTGGCCGCCTACATTCGTGCTCAAAAGACGGGCGAAGGAGCGCTTGTCGAGGTTTCGATGCAGGACGCTATCGCCAGCTATTCCCGCGTCGGATTCCTGGGCCGTGAACTCGTGGGTGACCCTGTACCGCGAGTCGGAAACGACTTGCGCGGGCTGGCGCCAACCAACACCTACCCATGCAAACCGTTCGGCCCGAATGACTTTGTCTATGTAATGGTCGTCAGCGGCGCCATGATCGAGCGCCTCTTCGCGGGGATTGGGCACGCCGACCTGGTCGATGATCCCCGCTTGGCCACGGCCGCCGCACGCCGCGACAACGCGGAGTTCCTCTGCAAGCTGGTGGCCGATTGGTGTGCGCAACGAACGAAACATGAGGCCATGATCGAACTGCAGAGCTACGGGGTCCCTGCCAGCGCGACGTTTGATTCGGGGGACATCTTCAACAGCGAACACTTGAAATTCCGCGGCATGGTGCAAGTCGTTGATCATCCGACTCGCGGCCCCGTCGAGATCCTCGGCAATCCCATCCGCATCGACGATCAGCCTTCGCAACTAACTCCAGCGCCCCTACTGGGCGCCGATACAGACGACGTCCTCCGGGACGAACTCGGCCTCAGCGACGCGGACATTTCGGCCCTGAGAGCGGCCAAGGCGATCTAGCGAAGCATCGCCGACAACTCCGCCGGCGTGCGAGCAGGCATCAGGCACATCATGTTCTCGCAAACGTAGGCGAGGGCTTCATCGCTCGCGGGTTCGCGGCCCTCGAACATCGGAAGGCCGTCCGCGTCCGGTGTCGGCGCGATGGCTGTCCACGGCAGGTATTTCGCGGCGGCCGCGTCTTCGAGTGGCAGGCGCATTTCCGGTGAACCAACGACCACAAGTTCTCGACTTGGCGAGGCGAAGAATTCGATCGCCTGGAGGATCGTCCCGAACCCGGTCACCGCTCGCAGGAGGTGGTCCGCGATCTGGGCGGTGGTCTCTTCGGTGTACCGCTCCCAGTCGCTGCGGCTGTAGTACCGCCCCAGCCAGAGCCCGAGCAGCGCGGCGCTTCCGTTCCCGGAAGGCGTTGCTGAATCAAAGAAAGGTTTCTGCCTGAGCAGCAGAGGTTCGCCATCAGATGGCGTCTCGAAGAAGCCACCTGCATCATCGTCGTGAAATCGTCCCAGAACCTGTTCCCAGAGGTCGCGCGCCCATTCGAGCAATGCGAGGTCGCCTGTGAGCTTGAACAGTTCGATCAGGCCGAGGCCGACGTAGGTGTAGTCCTCGAGCATCCCGTCGACTTTCGCCTTCCCCGCTTTCCAGGTGTGCAGGAGCTTCCCATCCACCCACACCGCGGAACGAAGAAATGCTGCCAGTTCGGCCGCCGCCACCTGGTAGCGAATGTCGCCGAGGACTCGGCCAGCCTCGGCGAACGCCGCGAGTGCCAGCCCGTTCCATGAAGTCAGCACCTTGTCGTCGAGACCTGGCCGCACCCGGGTAGAGCGCACCGCTCGCAGCTTTTCGCTCACGGCTTCGACTTTCTCCAGGATTGCTTCGGGGGTCAGCGAGAACCGTTGCGCCAGCTCTTCCAGGTTGGCGCGGGCGCTCAGGACGTTCCGGCCGGTTAGTTCGGGGTGATGCGGATCGTGGAAGTTCCCGTCTTTGGTAACGCCGAACCAGGCGAAAACGAGTTGGGCGTCGTCCCCGGCGGTTCCACGGATTTCGTCCGCAGTCCAGACGTAGAACTTGCCCTCGATTCCTTCGCTGTCGGCGTCCAGCGCCGCATGGAAACCGCCCTCGGGGTCGCGTAGTTCGTTGAGGAGGAAGTCGAGCGTGTAGCGCGCGATTCCGGCGAACCCTTCATCCCCCGAGATTTGATAGGCGTTGAGATAGACACGGGCGAGCTGGACGTTGTCGTACAGCATCTTCTCGAAGTGCGGGACCATCCACTCGCCGTCGACGCTGTAGCGCGAAAACCCGCCACCGAGCTGGTCGTACATTCCGCCGGTCGCCATCGCCCGGAGGCTGTGGAAGACCATATCGAGTACGGCCTGGCCGGTCTCGGATTCCTTCTCACGTGCATAGATGCTCAACAGAAAGGCCAGGTTAGTCGGGCTCGGGAACTTGGGCGCCATGCCGAATCCGCCCCATTCCGCGTCAAACACTTCGCCAAACAGTTCCACGGCGCGGGTGGTGGTCTCGTGCGAGGGGTCATCGCCGGACCCGGGCACGCGTTGGGTTGCTTTCTGCAAGTGCTCGGTGATGCTGTTCGCCGAACCGAGCACTTCTTCGCGATCGTTGCGCCACTTGTCGCCCATGAATTCGAGCAACCGTCCGAATCCGGGCCTTCCGTGACCGTCATCTGGCGGGAAGTACGTGCCCGCATAAAACGGCCGGCCATCGGGTGCCATGAAGACCGTCATCGGCCATCCGCCGGAACCGCTGAGTGCCTGAACAGCGGTCATGTAGACACCGTCGACGTCCGGCCGCTCTTCGCGGTCCACCTTGATGTTCACGAAGTTCGCGTTCATCAGCGCGGCTGTCGCTGGATTTTCAAAAGACTCGTGGGCCATCACGTGGCACCAGTGACACGAGCTGTAGCCGACTGAGAGCAAGATCGGCTTGTCTTCGGCTCGCGCTTTCGCAAACGCTTCCTCCCCCCAGGGGTACCAGTCGACGGGGTTGTCGGCGTGTTGGAGCAGGTAGGGGCTGGTCTCGTTCGCGAGTCGGTTCGGCATGATTCGAGCGTACAGCAAGGCGTTGTTTTGCTCGCCGCAATCGACAACCGTCGATTCAGAATCGACAATCCCCCGATGTCTGCTGACCTTGTCATTCGTAACGCCAAAATCATCGATGGGTCCGGATCCCCGGCCTTCGAATCAGACCTCGCCGTGACGGATGGCGTGATTTCCGCCGTCGGTTCTGCGGGTGCGGGTGTGCGCGAAATCGACGCTCACGGCCTCGTGGTATCGCCGGGCTTCGTCGATACCCATTCGCATGACGATGGAGCGTTTCTCCGCTACCCGGACATGGCCTTCAAGCTCGCTCAGGGTGTTACTTCGGAAATCAGCGGCAACTGCGGCTTCAGCACGATTCCGAACGAACCCGGACGCGAATACATGCCGGGCGACATCTCCGGACCGGGCTCCGGCTGGACGGACCTCGATTCGTTTTACGAGGCCTGCATGGCGAAGAAGCCAGCGATCAACAACGCGATGCTGGTCGGGCACAATCGGATTCGCGCACACGTCGTCGGCCTGGAGAAACGGCTGGCGACCACAAGCGAAGTCGCCGAAATGCGCGGTCATGTCGCTCGGGCAATGGAGCAAGGAGCCGTCGGGTTCTCTACCGGGCTGATTTACGAGCCCGGGCGATACAGCGACACCGACGAAGTCGTCGCCCTCGCATCGGAGTGCCGACCGTACTCGGGCATATACGCCACGCACATGCGCAACGAAGGCGACAAGCTCCTCGAGGCGGTCGACGAAGCCATTCACATAGCTCGCGAAGCAGCGATCCCGTTGCACATTTCTCACCACAAGTCGGCAGGCCGGAAGAATTGGGGCGGGGTGGGCGCATCGCTAGCGAAGGTGGACGCCGAAAACGCCGCCGGCATGGACATCACGCTGGACGTGTATCCCTACACGGCGGGCAGCGGGCCTATGTGGCAGTACGTGAACCTGCAGAACATCGACGTGGAGTGGGCGAACGGCGTGATGATCGCGAGCGCTCCCGACTTCCGAGAGTTCGAGGGGAAAATGGTCCCCGACATCGCGAGAGACCACGAATGGACGATCGAAGAGGCCGTGACGAACGTCATCACCAGCCCTCGCGGCCGCCAGGTCATTTGCATTCACTTCATCATCGACGAGGCGGATATCGAGACGAATTTGCGTCACCCGAAGATGCTGATCGGATCGGATGGCATCCCGGAACTCAAGGGCAATCCACATCCGCGACTATTCGGGACGATGCCACGCGTCCTTTCTCGTTACGTACGAGAGCGCAAAGTGCTTTCGCTCGAAGAGGCCGTCCGCCGCATGACCAGCGCCTCGTGCGAACGCTTCGGCCTGACGAATCGCGGTCTGGTGAAGGAAGGCTACGCAGCGGACCTCGTGATGTTCGATCCCGAGACCGTGAAGGACCTCGCGACTTACGAAAACCCGAAGCAGGAGCCCGAAGGCATTTCGATGGTCATCGTTAACGGCCAGGTGGCGTATGAAGGCGGCCAGCACACGGGCGTCGGAAGCGGCCAGGCCCTGCGGTTCAAGCGGTAGGTCGATGAAGCAGCTCATTCTTATCAGCGGGTCAGCTGGCGCCGGCAAGACTACCGTTGC
>JBDTNM010000054.1:0-15486 GCA_039933735.1 bacterium
CTGGGGCGAATTCGATTGCTCCGCTGTGCAATCGATAGGGCGCCTTCCGCCCGAGCCCGTCAGCTAACCCCGGAGGCAGTCTCGGAAGGCCTGGCGAGCAGGTAGCTCGTATCGAGGTCTTTTTTTCTGTCCTCGAATTTCACTTACAACTCGTTTGAGGGAGGGTTCTACTATGCCGGCTTTGCAAGAAGCACCACCGAAGTCATGCCCCAAGTGCCGCGGTTCGATGATCGTCGAGCGCGATTGGCACGGCACCTATGGCAGCTGCATCATGTGCGGCTACGTCCACGAGGTTTTGACCAGTCCGCCAGTCGACCTGGCCGCCGAGGAAGCTGCGCTCCCGCAGCGTCAGCGCCGCCGCCAGCCATCACACGGCAAGCTCCGGCTCTGAATCTTACCCAGCGCTAGATTGAACGAAGCCCCCGGCCAACCGGGGGCTTTGCTTTTCTCCAGAATCCAGACTGCCTATGATGCCGCCATTGGGGGCCTCCGCTATGCCGTATATCCGTGTTTCGATTGCCAAGCCGCGCAAGGGCGAAGAAGCCCGCCTCGAAGAGTTGATGCGCAAGCTGAATGACCTTTCGGCGAACCAGGAGGGCCACCTCGAAAGCTGGGTCCTCAAGCCGCACGACAACTCCGGCGAAATCGCCCGTATCGCGGTTTACGAGAGCGAGCACGCTGCCGAAAGCGCCGCCAATAGCACGAGTTTCATGTCGCTCCGCTCCGAACTGCATCTCATCACTGAGTCCGGCCACACCGAGCGAGCGTTCTTCAGTATCTAATCCTTAGGCATCCCCGGAATGTTCTGGCCCCATCTGAGGGGTGGTCTTGAGCGGCCCATGGTCTCCGCCCTTAGTGGCCTCGCATTCCCCTGAATGACTCTCAGAACACGAGGCGGGTTCTGCGCGGCCGGTACAGGGGGATCGCCTAATCCTTATACGGGTTTTTCCCAATACGACCCCGAAACGTGCTGACTAGACTTCAGGGAGTCCTAAGGGTTTGCCGCAAGGCACCTACGGGCATCGGGGAGGGCATCGCGGGCCGTCTTTATCCGCGCTGTGACTCAGAATCGCCAGAGGAGCTCACGTTGAACACTACTCGCACAGTCGGCCGGCCGGTTGGTCTCCGGCCCACGACGTCCATTTCAAATTCCGGCCAGGGTCGCACGCAGACCCCCATCCGCATCCTGCTGGTCGATGACCACGCCGTCATCCGCCAGGCTCTCCGCATGCTGCTCGAAAGCCAGGCGGAGCTCGAAGTCGTCGCGGACGTCGAAAACGGCCGGGAAGCCGTGACGGCAGTTGAAAAACTGCAGCCCGATGTCGTCCTCATGGATGTCGTTATGCCCGGGCTCAATGGCCTCGAAGCGACGCGCCAGATCCGGCGCTCTTGCCCGGCCACGCGTGTCGTCATGCTCAGCGGCTTCGTGGATGAAGACCAACTCCTTGATTCGATCCGCTCCGGAGCCTCTGGCTACATCATCAAGAAGTCCGATGTCTCCGAACTGGTTCTGGCCATCCAGACGGTTCACCGCGGTAACAGCTACTTCTCAAGTGCTCTGAGCGAAGGCTTCGACCTTGCCGAAGTGCTCTACCAGGCAAAGCGCACCGACCAGCGCAACGGCGCCGACGCCCTCACGAGCCGTGAACGCGAAGTGCTACAACTCATCGCTGAAGGCTATACGAACCAGGGCATCGCCAACGAACTCTACATCAGCGTGAAAACCGTCGAAGCGCATAAGGCCCACATCATGGCCAAGCTTCACGCGCGCAATCGCACCGACCTCATCCGCTACGCGATCCGCAAGGGCATCGTCCGCCTTGAAAGCATGGAAGAGGCTCAGGCCCTTCTCAACCCCGTCGGAGACGACGCGCTCGCCGTCTAGCCCCGAGACCTCAAGGTGACTCCTCATTGAAAGCGGGCCTGATCTTCGGATTGGGCCTTTTCACTACCCGGCGTCTTGGACGGCGGAATTCCTATCCGCTCGCCTGAATTCGAAGTGGCGCCGCTGCCTGCACGAGATGCTTTGCGTTCGCCGGACCTTCCGGCAAGAACCCGTTCGCTTTCGCTGCCAGGTAACCGTGGAACGTTGTTGTCTCAGTGACCGTGAATTCGCGCTCCCGGCCGTAAAAGCAACGCGGATTCAATCGGATGATATTTTGCTGGGAGTCTTTCGTCGGCGGCTCCAGGGAAACAGGCCAACTTTCGGCGCCGTCAACCACGCCGCTCGGGCCTACCAACAATCGCCGATCCAAATCTACAGGCTTCGGAGAGTCGTTGAAGGCTATCAGCCGAAGAACGATGCCGTCGCCATTTCGAGACGCAACTTCCAACGTTATCTTCATAACCCAGGCCTATGCGGTGTTGACGTAGTGGCCGTAATCCGTCCCCTTGACTCGTTTGTTGCCGAAATCGAAGTAGAAGTCCGCCTTGGCCTGATCCGTCGTGTCGACCGGGCCCATCGGAGTGTTCTGGGTGGTGTCATCGGCGGCGAAATCATTGACGGACTTGTTCCAATCGATGTGCGTCTGCAGAGCGGCGATCGCGGCGGCCTCGTCGGCGCCATCCATACTGCTGTGACCGATTCCGCGATACTTTGAAACGCGCTTCTCCAGAGGCTGGACGTGCGTCTTGTGCAGTTCTTTTGTCTTCTTAATGTGCTCGCGCTCGTGTTTAGCGATCCGCCACTTCGCCTTCCACGTGATCCACGTTTGCCCCGGCGCGTGCTTATAGACCCCATTGTCGCCTTGTGTGACTCCGACATAGGAACGCACCACTTTGACCTTGCCCGTGCCGCCTTCAATCCACGCCTTCGCGGGTTTGGTTCCGGCCGCTGGTTTGGACTTATAGACGGGTGCCGTCAACTGCGCGTCGCCCGTAGGCTGATTCCCCGTTCCGCCGCGGCCCCCGCCCGCATGGTGCCAGAGTTCGGTGCCCGACTGACCCTTGTTGCTCATCGCATGAGGCACAACGTTCGATCCGATAGACCCGTCAACTTCGCCGAATTGGTTGACGCCCTCAGACTGAACCGCGCCCGAGGCTGACTCCTCAAGTACCGGCTGTGGCGCACCGAGTTGTTCATCCTGGTCTTCGAACTCACGCTGAATCGCTCGCGACATCGCTCGATTCCCGATTGTCCGTTGAGCGAACAATGCGTCTACCGCCAACGACCGGCGTAGGTGCCGGCTGGATTCGGCGTCGACTAAACGATGAATCGCCAGGGCTGTCGCCGGGTTTCGTTGTAGCGTCTGCAGGAGCAGTGCCGCAGGTGCTTCCTGCCTGGGCGCGGAACGCTCGGCCTTCGGCTTGGACCGAAATTCAGGCTTCATTTGCTGCTTCGCCCGGGTTGACTGCATCGCACGACCTTACGCTCGGTGGCCCGCGTTCACAAGAAGCTATCCCGCCGAATTAGCCGGGTGAATGAGGACGCGTTCCCAAACCGCAACCTCGGCGGCATTCAGACCCAACCAATCGCTCAGTACATTCTCATTGTGTTCGCCCTGCCATGGTGCGGGGCCACGGACGCCCGCTTCGGCGTTCGAAAACCGGTATGGAGACTGCACCACCGGGCGCGTCCCGCCGGCCCGGTCGTCTACCTGGATAATCATGTTGCGGTGCTTCACGGTGGACTGCTCCCGGATGTCCTCGGCCGTGCGGACATCGCCCCATGCGATGTTGCGGCGATCGAGGATCGCAACCAGTGCATCTCTCCCGGCGAGCCCGCGAATGTAGTCACGAATCACCGTGCGACGAGCCGAGCTCTTCTGGGCGATCGTCGCGCCTGGCGGAGATGGATCGGCCAGGCCGCCCTCGGCCGAAAGGTGGTTCCAGATGTGCCGAAAGTCCGCTGAAATGAGCACCTGGCCGTCGGCCGTGTCCCAGACGTCGCTGGGCAATACCCGTGTGTTTTCTGAGTCTTCGAGCGAATAGTGAAGGCAGTCGTCGGTCGCCGCAGTCGCGTCGATCATGGCCATATCGATGTGCTGCCCCAGCCCGGTCCGCTCCCGCATCAGTAAGGCCGAGAGAACGGCAACCAGCCCGTGAAGCGAAGCGTTCGTATCAGAGAGGCTGACGGGCAGGTCGTACGGCCGATTTCCGGAAAGCCGTGCCTGGCGTGCGATCAGGCCAGATTCTGCATGGATCACCGGCGCGAACGCTGCCCGCAGCGCTTCCGGACCTTGCTGCCCGAAACCCGAAATCGACAGCATCACAAGACGCGGGTTGTCTCGGCTCAACTCTTCGTACGAGACGCCGAGTCGCTTCGCGACCCCCGGACGGAAGTTCTCGAGCACCACATCTGCTTTCGTCGCCAGGGCCTGCACCAGCTGGCTGCCGGCTGGCACCGCGAGGTCGATGCAGACGTTCCGCTTGCCCACATTTTGTTGGTGGTAGTAGCCCGGGTTGCCGCCGATGACCGCGCCCCAGAGGCGAGTCAGGTCGCCGTCCGGAGGTTCGACCTTCACCACGTCGGCGCCGAGGTCGGACAGCATCCGACCGGCGAAAGGCCCGGCGAGGACACGCGACAGATCGAGGACCCGGAGGTTTTCCAGCGGATAGGCCATGGCCGGAATCCTACATGAGGACCGGATGTGCTTGCGCAAACAAAGAGCCCCGCTTGTCTCGACTCAGCGGGGCTCTCTCAGGCTCGGTTTATGGGCGTTCGGTCACACGGCCGCCCTGAGCGTAGCTGCTTCACTCCGCAGCACCATGGCAAACGCGCAGTCTCGACAGATTACGGTCGCATAGGTGTGTTGGCGGATGCCGGTCGGTTCCATATCGGCGACGACGAGCCGCGAGTGGGCGCGTGTCACCCGTCCGCACAGCGGACAAGGCGAATGATCACTGTTCAAGCTTCGAGACATCTCCCTACCTCAAAGCGCCACCATGGATAGCGTCCCATTACTTCGACGCCGGCGTAATCGGGAAACCGCCCTACGGGAAACCCTTAGTAAGGCCAGGTCATCGGCGCGAGATCTTCGGATGGGGTAGTTAGTGTACGATTGACACTAAGTCGGCGACTATACCGCTGACCCGGGAGAGGCGAATGAGGACAGTCCGGCTCGGCCTGGCGCAAATCAACACCACTGTCGGCGATCTCGCGGGCAACCTGGTCCGCATTCGGGCCGCGCTCGCGAAAGCGCGCTCGCAAGGCTGCCATGTTGCGGCCCTTCCGGAGCTTGCAGTCACCGGGTATCCCCCCGAAGACCTGGTCCTCAGGCGGTCGTTCTGCGAAGCCTCCCGCGAGGCCGTCGCGAGCCTCGTCGCCGACACCCGCGAACTTATTGCGGTCGTGGGGTTCGTTGACTGGCACAACGGCGATGCCTACAACGCTGCGGCCGTCTTCGTCGACGGGCACTGGGTGGACACCTATCACAAGCAACGCCTGCCCAACTACGGGGTGTTCGATGAGGAACGCTACTTCGCCGCCGGGCGCCGCGTGCCCGTGTACCGCGTGGGCGATCTTAGCTTCGGCGTGAGTATTTGCGAGGACATCTGGTACCCGGGCTCTCCCCTGGATGAAATGGCCCTCGGCGGTGCCGAACTTTGCATAAACATCAATGCCTCCCCCTACAACCGGGGCAAGGCCAATGCCCGTGAACGAATGATTTCGACAAGGGCGGCCGACAACCTGATAGCTATCGCCTACTTGAATGCCGTGGGTGGCCAGGACGAACTTGTCTTTGACGGGACATCGATGGTCTTTGATCCGGAGGGCCGGCTGGTGGCTCGGGCTCGCCAGTTCGAGGAGCAACTTCTGCTCGCCGAGGTTGATCTCGATGCTGTCTCACAGCGGCGTCTGCACGACCCTCGCCGTCGCGTAGAACTCCGAGACCGCGAGGAGCAACTGGATTTCGACCCTGTCGAAGTCCCTTTCGATGTCCAACGGTTGCGTCCTGAAGAACGCCAGCCAGTGCCGTCGGAAGTTGTCGCGCTGCTTGCCGACCACGCCGAGGTCTGGGGAGCGCTTGTCCTTGGCACGAGGGACTATCTGGCGAAAACAGGCTTCAGCGACGTGCTCATCGGGCTCTCCGGGGGGATCGACTCCAGCATCGTAGCCGCGATCGCCGTCGATGCTCTTGGCCCCGAACACGTCATCGGCGTTTCGATGCCGAGCCGGTACTCAAGCGAACACTCGAAGGACGACGCCAATGAGTTGGCCGGAATCCTTGGTATTCGCTATCTCTCGGTCCCGATCGAACCTGCGCATGCCGCGATGCTCGAAATGATGGCGGACGCGTTCGAAGGCACCGACCCGGGCACTGCCGAAGAGAACCTCCAGTCTCGTCAACGCGGCAACGTTTTGATGACTCTTTCGAACAAGTTCCCGCGCTCAATCGTCCTGACCACCGGCAACAAGAGTGAGATGGCCTGCGGTTATGCAACGCTTTACGGCGATATGGCTGGTGGTTATGCCGTCATCAAAGACGTGCCCAAGACCCTCGTCTTCGACCTCTGCCGCTGGCGCAACGCACAGGGCGAGCGGCCTGTCATCCCGCCTCAAGTCATCACGAAACCGCCCAGCGCCGAACTCAAACCGGACCAGTTCGACCAGGACACGTTGCCGCCCTACGAGATCCTGGACCCTATCATCGAGGCCTACGTCGAGGACGACCGTACGGTGTCCGAAATTGCGGCTATGGGATTCGACGAAGGGCTCGTGCTTCGCGTTGTGCAAATGATCGATCGAAACGAATACAAGCGGCGGCAAACACCGCCGGGAGTCAAAATCACGCCGCGTGCTTTTGGCCGCGACAGGCGACTACCGTTGGCCGCGAAACTCTCGCAATAGAAGGAACCCCGATGCCCGATCGAGCAGATTTCCTGGCGACCACATCCTGGCTCGACGACCACCTCGCGGATGCCCGGTTGCGAGTGTTCGATTGCACCGTCTTCTTAAAGCCCCGAGACGACCGCAAGCCGGGCTATGCGGCTGTGAGCGGTCTGGCCGAGTGGACGGCAGGGCACATTCCTGGCTCTGGGTTCCTCGACTTGCCAGGTGAGTTGAGCGACAGATCGAGCGCGCTGCGATTCATGATGCCGCCGGCCAGCCAGTTTGAAGCCGCGATGGGACGGCACGGCGTCGGCGACGACTCAGAGGTCGTGCTCTACGACCGCGAGGGCAACATGTGGGCGGCCCGCATCTGGTGGATGCTGCGGGCCTTCGGATTCGATCGAGCACGCGTGCTAGACGGAGGCTGGAAGAAATGGGTGGCGGAAGGCAGGACCGTATCAGTCGATTCCGTCGCCTATCCGCCGGCCAGCTTTTCGGCTTCCTTGCGCCCGCGCTTGATCGCCACAAGGGACGACGTCCTGGCGTCAATCGAGTCCGGACAGGCCTGCATCGTCAATGCACTGAACGCCGCCCAACATCGGGGTGACGTCGCCCCCTACGGTCGAGCCGGCCACATCGCGGGAAGCGTGAACGTCCCCGCAATGGGCTCGTCTGGCATCGTCAACCCGGAGACGCAAACCTACCAGTCCACGGAAATGCTTCGACGTCGCTTCGAAGAGGCGGGGGTCGGGCCGAAAGACCGGCTGATCACCTACTGCGGCGGCGGGATAGCCGCGAGCAGCGCCGCCTTCGCGGCCGTTATGGCTGGCTTCTCTGACGTAGCGGTTTACGATGCGTCGCTTTCCGAGTGGGCAGCCGACGACTCTCTCCCGATGGAGACGGGAGCCTGAGCCCGCCAGCGGATTTGTCGAACCTCCACACCATCGTTACATTCCGACCACCCGTGCTTAAGGACGTGACTCGATGCCCACTTCGAACACCTGCGTGAAGACTGGTCCTCACTCTGTCGCGATGACGTCCATCCCGTATCCCGATCAGCCGGGACCGGGACAGGCGCTCATCCGGACGACGCTGAGCACGATCTGCGGGAGCGATATGCACATCGTTGACGAAATGCCGGTACCTGGCGGCATCCCGATGGGCCATGAGGCAATCGGCATCGTCGAGGCGGTCGGCGACGGCGTCACCAACTTCAAGGCCGGAGATCGCGTCGCAGCGGGGTGCCTCTCCTGCTGCGGAAGCTGTCGCCGCTGCATGGAGGGCGACCAGAGCATCTGCGAAACCTTTAACGCGCCTGGAAACCTCCTCTTCGGGGCGCAAGGCGAATACTTCCTCGTGAACGGCGCACAAGCCGGTTTGGCTAAAGTCCCAGATGCTCTCCAGGACGAGCAAGTGCTCTTCGTCACCGACATCATGTCCACCGGATTCGCGGCGATCGAACGTGCGAGCATCAAGCCAGGCGACACCGTCGCGGTGTTCGCCCAGGGCCCTGTTGGGCTCTGCGCTACGGCCGGCGCCCGAACCTATGGCGCTGGGACAATAATCGCCGTGGAATCCATCCCCGAGCGGGTGGCGATGGCGAAGCGATTCGGGGCCGACATTGTCCTCGATCCCGCCGACGCGGTTGAGAAGATCCTCGGTCTTACTGGCGGCAAGGGCGTGGACATCGCAGTCGAAGCGCTCGGCCACCAGGTCACCTTCGAAAATGCCTGCCGGTCGGTGCGCATAGGCGGGACGGTTAGTTCCGTTGGTGTCTACGGCGCCTTCCCGGAATTGCGAATGGCAACCGGTGGATCGTTCATCCATCGAAAACTCGTCACAACGCTTTGTCCGGTCGGCACAGCTCGCCTCGAACGGCTGATGGGGCTGGTCTCCGCGGGGCGCGTGGACCTCACGCCGCTGCTCACACACTCGCTCAAGATTTCTGAAACGCCGGCCGGATACGATCTCTTCCGCGACAAGAAGGGTGGCGTGCTTAAGATCGCGCTGCGTCCCTAGGCCGTTGCGTTAACCGTTCGGGCGGTTGCCCATGTCGAAGGCCATCTCGTAGCGTTGACCTCCCATGACGGCCCCTCCTGCCCATTCACACCGCTCCGCCCCGCAGGGGATGATGCGTGTCCGCGTACCGGGCGAACACAGCCGTGTGACCAACTTCGAACTGTTTTTCGACCTGATCTTCGTGTTCGCCGTGACCCAACTGTCGCACACGCTCGCGGAGCACCTGAATCCCGAGGGGCTCCTTCATGCTTCCATCTTGCTGCTCGCCGTGTGGTGGGTCTGGATGTACACCACCTGGGCGACGAACTGGTGTGATCCCGACCATCTGGGGGTACGAGTCGTCCTCGTGGGGATCATGTTCGGCGGACTCGTCATGTCGGCGTCCATTCCCGACGCCTTCGATGGCCGGGCCTTCGGATTCGTCATTCCGTACGTCGCCATCCAGGTGGGGCGTTCCGCTTTCGTCGGCTGGGCCGGGCGTTCGGAGCGGCGCTTCTTACTAACGTTCGTCCGCATCACATCCTGGTTCGGAATCAGTGCTGTCCTCTGGTTCGCCGGAGCTTACGCACAAAATGACGCGCGGGTGTGGTTCTGGCTGGCCGCCCTAGCCATCGAGTATGCCGGCCCCTCGGCTCGGTATTGGCTTCCCCGTCTGGGCCAATCGCTGCTTTCCGATTGGAATGTGGAAGGCGCGCACCTTGCGGAACGCTGCGGCCTCTTCATCATCATCGCTCTGGGCGAATCGCTTCTCGTCACCGGTGCGACGTTTTCGCACCTCGAATGGACTGGTTCCGTCGTCCTCGCGATGGTTTCGGCCTTCGCCGCGGCCGTCGCCATGTGGTGGATTTATTTCGACCTGACGGCTGAAGCTGGCACGGAACGCATTGCGCACGCCGAATTGCCCGGGTCGCTCGCACGGCTGGCCTATACCTACATTCACCTGCCGATGGTGGCCGGGATCATCATTTCAGCGGTGGGAGACGAACTCGTGCTCGCTCATCCCGACGGCGATACCGAGTTGAGCCACGCACTTGCCATCGTTGGCGGGCCGCTCCTGTTTCTCATCGGCTATGCGCTCTTCAAGCGAGCGATTCTCGGGAAGTGGTTCGCCGTCCACGCAGTCGCGTTGGGCGCGCTCGCACTCCTGCTACTTGGACACGGAGCACTTGCGCCGGTAGCCCTGACGGTTGGTTCGACGGCGGTTCTGGTTGTTCTCGCTGTGCGCGGACGTCTAGCGCATCGCTCGGGCGCGTTCGACTTGGGCGGTGAGGCCGAGGCGGCTGGTTAAACGGCTGTGGTTCTGCGCAGTGCGCGAAATGACGGTTCGGCCGCTTCGAACGCCGGAAGGCGCACGGTCATTGTCCGCGCGACGCTGTCCGGGGCCCCACCGTTCGTCCGCCATTCGACGAGGACGTACGCGACCCACCACAAGAGCGAAGCGCGCACGAGCGACGGCAAGAGTTCCCACTCGACGTCGGAGAGTGGCCGGACCGCCTGATAACCCTCCAACAGCGCCGAAGCGAGCCTCAAATCGAGCGGCATATGCGGCATCAGGAGCAACGCGAGATCGCATGCGAGAGCATCGCGCCGGGACTGGTCGAAATCGAGCAGCCCCGTCAGTTGGCCCTCTTTCCAGAGCAAGTTCGAACGATGAAAGTCGCCGTGAATGGTCATGTCCGGGAGGTCCGGATAGTGGAGTCGCGATAGGTCGCGGAGGTTCCGGTAGCGCTGCCTTCTCACGACCGCGGCAAGGTCGGGATAGGTTTTGCCAAACTCCGTCAGCAGCTCATTGAACGTGCCCACGTTCGCAGGAGCGATCCAGGCATCCAACTCCCACGTCTTACCGAAGTCAGGTCGTTGGCCCTCGACTTCGAAGCCAGAGAGGTCGTGATGAAGTCGGCCCAGTAGCCGCCCGAGGATGTGGTATCTCGCCGGTCTGTCGTCGGGGGTGTCAGCGCCGTCCAGGTACGGCCCGGCCGCCCAGAGCCGACCGGCATGTTCAAGAAGCGTCGCGCCGTTCGAGGCCCTCAGGGGGACGGAGACTGGCCAGCCTTTTGCGCCAGCGTATTCAACCAGCATTTGCTCCCACGCGGCTGCAGCGGCGCTGCGGTTGAGGTGATACCGGCGAAACACCGCGAGCCGGTCATCGACGGAAACCAGCCAGTGCCGATTGACCAACCCTTTGTCGAACGGATCCGCCGAAGCGCCAGAGTAGCCAAACGCCTCCAGCACTTCCGAGGGCACCGTGTCGGCGAGGTCGCGTGTCATATCCGAACGAGCTTCACGCTGTGGACGGCAACGCGAAAGTCATCGTGAAGGGACCGTCGCGAGGGCGAGCATCGACGCTGCGGTCGCGTCTTTTTCGTCTTTCGTCCACGGCCTGCCTGCCGCCTTGCCGATCTCGTCGAGCCGCGTCTCCAGTTGGGCGAGTGAACACCCCAGTGCTGCCGCCGCTTCGCTGCGGACTTCCTTGCTGATGAAACGCACTATTCGCAGCCCTTCCTCAGCCGCCGCCTGGGTAAGGGCATCTCGGTACAGCTCGCCTTCTGCCGAGTGCAACATCGCGTGCGATTTCAGGGTCGCCGCAGTTTCGGGGCGGCTATCCGCCCGGCCCAGGCGTCCAATCGCGACTGCCGCCGCCGAAAGAGAACCCTTTGACTCCAGACGTGCAACTTCGATCGCGCGCCGGCCGAGACCAACAGCCGCGCCGTAAACCTCCGCAATCACTTCCTGGTCGAACCCCTGCTCGGCCACTGCGTGAAACGGTTGCCGCGGCAGGTTTGGCGGGCACGTCTGAATGCGCGCCCGCCAGTCCAGTTCGAACGGGCCGCCCGCTTCCTGGCGCACGACGGCCATCACCGCCCAGCCCGAATGGTCGCTGAATCCAGCCGCAACATGTTTCACCGCGCCGGAGAATACAACAGGGGCAGCTCTTTCGAGCCGCCCCTGTTGTCACTTGAAACTTGTGTCCGGATTACTTTTGCAGGACGTGCAGTGTGCAGGCCGAGCAAAGGCCGATGACGTGCGCCATGCCGATCTTCGAGCCTTCGACCTGGCGTGCGCCGGCCTGGCCGCGAAGATGGAAGACGATTTCAGCGATGTTGGCGACGCCGGTGGCGCCGAGGGGATGTCCCTTCGACAGCAGACCGCCCGAAGCGTTAACCACGGCCTTCGTCTTTGGCTTGTAGGTCTTGTCCTGGAAGGGGGCAATGTCTTCCTGGTACTTGGTCGGGATCACGTTGTTGATCCAGGGTGCGCCGCTGGCGATGTGCTTGCCGGCCATGCCCTCTTCGCAGAGGCCAAGGTTCTCGTAGTGGAGAAGTTCGGCAGTCGCGAAGCAGTCGTGCAGCTCCACCTGGTCGAGGTCTTCAGGGCCGATGCCGGCCTGCTGGTAGGCGATGGCGGCGGCGTTTCGGGTGAGGGTGTTGATGTCGGGGAGCGTCTGGTCGCGGTCCGTGTACGGATCGCTGGTCAGAACGCTGGCGGCCACCTTGATCGGCTGCGTCGTGAACTGCCGGGCCTTGTCCATCGAACAAAGGATCGCGGCCGCTGCGCCGTCGCCGGTCGGGCAGCACATCAGGAGCGTGTTCGGGTAGGCGATGACGCGGGCGTTCATCACTTCATCCAGCGGCGATTCCTTCTGGTACTGGGCCAGGGGGTTGCCGGTGCTGTGGAAGTGGTTCTTCACGCTGGCCATGGCGAAATGCTCTTGCTGCGTGCCGTGAGCGCGGGAGTGCTCCATGCCGGCCATGCCGAAGACGGCCGGCATCATGTACGAGCCGACGCGGCCTTCGAGGCTGGTGGCCGGGTCGCCGCGGGAACCGAGCAGGCCCTGCTTCCCCATTTGCTCCGAACCGACAGCCATCACGACGTCATACGCGCCGCTGGCGATGGCGAAATACGCCTCGCGGAAGGCGGTGGAGCCGGTCGCGCAGGCGTTGGCCACATTCACGACCGGGATGCCGGTCTGGCCCATCTGCTGGAGGATGCGCTGTCCCGAACCCGAGGTGGCGTACAGGTTGCCGCTGTACAGCGCCTCGATGTTCTTCATGGTCATGCCCGCATCATTGAGGGCTTCGAGGCCGGACTGGGCGGCGAGCTGGGAGAAATCCCGGTCCGCATAGCGCCCAAACTTGATCATCGATACGCCGACGATTGCTACTTCTCTCATACGTGTCTCCTTCTAAGACTTCCCTCTCCTATCACTGGAGCAGGGCCGGGGGTGAGGTCAGGCCGGGGTGAACTTGTAGGCGACGTAGGAGTTGCCTTCTTTGTCTTCCGAGCACTTCTCCGTGAACATCTTGACCTTCATGCCGAACTTCAAGTTCTCAGGCTTCGGTTCGATGCCGACGATGTTGGTGTTCACGCTGCCGCCGCCATCGAGGTCGATGATCGCCGCGATGTAGGGCGCCTGAACGTAGGGCGTGGCCTGGTGAATGATCGTGAAGACGTACAGTTCGCCGGTCGAGGCCAGCTTCACCGTCTCGAACGGGCCGGCGCTGCTGCACTTCCCGCAGAAGAGGCGGGGGCCGACGTACTTCGTGTTGCAGTTCTTGCAGACGGACCCGTTCAGGTAGTCCTGGTCTCGGGTGGCCCCAAGGGTGAGATGTGGGACGAGTGGGCGCAGTTCAGGCGCCGCGGCTGTGGCTTCGGCCAAGCGAGTACCCCTTTCAGGCTGGCAGCCCCTGGGCCCGCGCACACTGCTTGGCATCGCGGGACGCGATGTTGTCCCCGGGCCGGGGCGGTGCGATGGGTATGGTAGTGCAACCCACAAGGCTGTCAACGGCCGGACGGTCAAAGTCTTCCGAACGTTTGTGGCCGTCCTAGCGCCGTCGGGGAGGCGTTACCGGAACCCCACTTCGAACTTGTCCGACGCCGGGCGCAGCTCCGACCCGTCCCGGAGCTGAACCACGGGCCCGATGGGGATCCGAACGTCGAACTTGCCCGGCTCCACGGAACCGATGATGGCGTAGCGGTCCCGTTGGACTTGTTGTCCCATGGTGTCGGTTTCGGACGGCTCGCGGATGACCAAGACCTCTAGCGGACGGCCACCGCAGATCGTCCCGCTCGCCGTCACCACGACGGTGTCGCTGCTCGGGCCGGGCTCGGTCGTCGACGTGGTGGAGTCGTTGCAAGCGGCAGATGGCGCATGTTCACTCTCGCCACACGCCGGCACGGTCATTCCGACTGCGGCGGCGCAGGACAGGAACCCAAGGATGTGCCTCTTAATCTCCGTCTTCCTCACAAGGTCTGAGCCCGCCCTGGCGGAGCGCCGGGTCACTCAATCGCCTTATCGGGGAACCCCGATCAGGCCACGGTCTACTCACGGTGTCGGTGTCTCACTCAAGCACTCGAAGTAGGCGTCGCGGCCGTGGTCACTCTCCCAAAGCTCGCTCAGCGGCCTGAACCCCAGCCCCTTCGATGCCAAGCATGAATCGATCGCAGCCCCCCTCTGTGCCAAGGCATCGGCTGTAGGCCTGTTCTGCTCGGCCCAGATCAAACTGAGTTTGCCCTGGTATCGTTGATAACAATCGAGGAAAACGTTCCCCAAATCGCCCGCCGACGGAGGAGACTCAGCCCAGATCTCATCGATCCCGCCCGGCCCTCGTCCGGGTTCTCGATGCACGGTTAGTCCGGCCGCTTCGAGGCATGACACGACACGGCCCTGGGCGGCGTCATACTCTTCCCGCGTTAGCACGCCGTCGGCGAGGGCCGCTTTCTCCCCGTCGTTCAGTTGAGGCTTGATTGATGCGATCAGGCCAGGCACGGTCTGATGCGCCTGCTCTCCCCGCGATTCGTCGGCCCAGGCCCACCCGCCCACGCCGAGCGACGCTGCGAAGAACCCAATTCCGGCTGCCGCGAGCAGCTTGCGATTCCTGTTCATGTCGACTCCTAGACCGGCCAACAGCCGGCAACGAACGTGTAAACATATGCACTCGTGTCGACCCCGCTCTTACTCATGCGGTGCGTACCCCCGATCTGGCAAAGATCAGAACGATTGGAGAACGTCCATCCTACGTCGTACAACACCCAACCGGTGTAGTGATACAAGTGCCCGTTGGTTGTTGTAAGCGCTGTTGTGTAAAGTTCCCGATAGCCATTGGTGCAGGCTGGAGTAAGGATAATACTTACGCTACCACCGCCGGATCCGCCGGCAGAATAAAGCTCGGTATATCCGCCGTAGTCGCATGAGTAACCACCGTAAGTATGCACACCGCCGTCGGTGTCGCTGATGGAGGTGGCGAATGCCATGGAAAATAGGGCAAAGGCGGTGAATAGAGCAAATGGCACGGCGAATACCCGCCAGATGGTCGAATAGTGCAATAGGCTCACGCTGCGTTCTCCACACGGCGATTTCAGTGCTGACGGAGGTTGACCGCACCTTTGCTGAATTGCAAGGTCGGCGCTCTCCGCACCGCCAAAACAGTGCAGCGATGTGAAGCGATAGGCAATACGTACAAACTACTGATCTTCGAACCGCCGCCTCAGTTCATCCCGGCTGTGGACGCCGAACTTGTCCATCAGGTGTGCAACGTGCGCTTCCACAGTTCGTACGCTGATTACCAGTTGCTCGGCAATTTCGCTGTCGTGCCAGCGTTGGAGCAGCAGTTCCAGCACCTCGCGCTCGCGGGGCGTCAATTCATCGTTGCCTGACATCGCCATCGTCTCCTCCTCGCCTCCCCGCTCGTGGGGGG
>JBDTNM010000055.1:0-15399 GCA_039933735.1 bacterium
TAGGCTTTGAGCATGGCGAAAGACGAGACCTTCGATATCACCACCGGATGCGACCTGCAGGAAGTGGCTAACGCCGTCAACCAGGCAAAGAAGGAGATTTCGACGCGGTTCGACTTCAAAAACGTCATCGCTGAAATCGACTACAACCACAACGATACGAAGATCGGGCTGCACGCGGCCGACGACTACAAACTCGACGCGATGTGGCAGGTGCTCATTGGGCGGCTCATCGCGCGGAACGTGCCGATCCAGAACCTCGTGCGGAGCGAGCCGATCAAAGCTTCAGGCGGCACGGTTCGCCAGGATGTCTCGCTCGTCCAGGGGATCGAGCAGGACATTGCCAAGAAGATCGTGCGCTTCGTAAAGGACCAGAAATACAAGAAAGCCCAGGCGCAAGTGCAAGGCGAGGCCGTGCGTATTAGCAGCCCCAGCCGTGAAGAACTCCAGGCAGTTATGAAAGACCTGAAGGAACAGGACTACGGGATCGAACTGAAGTTCGGCAACTACCGCTAGGACGATTCCCGGGTGCCGGCGATGAGCCAACAACATCTGGCCGGCTTCGAATCCATATCTTCTAGTGCGGGATACCTGGTGCGGTCACGCCGCGATCATATCGGTCGCTGAAAAACCTGATCGAGGGCGGCCCGTCGTTTCGCCTTCGCTTCGTTCTGGAGCCGCAGTCGCCAGTCCGTCCGCTGCTGGTTTCGCTTTTCGTACGCCACCCAGCCAAACACCATGGCGACGAGCGCGACGAGGAAGATCAGGTTGCCGCCAATCCATAGGATGAGGATCGCCATGCGCTGATCGAGCAACGGGTCTGGGGCCCAAGAGGGTGCACGGCTGGCGAAGTCGGAGTGCATGACGGAAGTCATCGCGAGGAACATCCCGCCGAAAAGCCCTTTGTGCGTCATCTCCACGAACACGTAAAGCGAACGCAGCGGGTAGGGAAGCCGCCAGCGCATTGGGTCGGCCGAGACCGCAGGCATCCAGAACAGCAACCCAACGACCAGCAACGATATCTGCTGGATGTAACGGACTGACTGGTCCCGGGCCGCGACCTCCGTGAGGTCGGTGAATTGCCAGAGGTATGTCGCGACAGCGAAGGTCAGCCAGGTCGCAACGGGGAAAGTGAGGACGGAAGCGAGCTTTGACCGGTAGATGGCGCGAAGCCGCTTTCGCCCAGCTTTGTGGGTCGCTCGAAATGCCAGAGTCAGCGGCGCCCCGAGCAGGATGAGGGGCGGCGCAACCATGGTGAGCAGCAGGAACGAAGTGAAATTGACCCAGAGAATCTCGCGGCCGTAGTGCGCGATCGGCGACCCAACTGCCAGGTAAACCGCCAAAATCCCTGCCGCGAAAGTACCCAGGCGCCAGCGTGGATGGTTAAGCCCCGCCTTCGCAGCAGCACGAAAAGCCCAGAGGTAGCCGACAAGGCCGGCGACCAGCAGGGCTGCCCAGAGCGGATCGAGTCGCCACGCGCTGAGGACTGTTGCGACGCTCGGAGAATGCTCCACGCGGCTACCTCCGATCAGCGGACGCCGAACGCCTCGAATGTGAGGATCGTGAACGTGTCACGAATGTTCGGGATCGAATGGATGTCCCGTTCGATTAGCCTGCCGAGGCCATCGATATCGGAAACGTACAACTTCGCGAGCAGGTCGTACTGGCCGGTGATGCTGTAACACTCTGAGAACGAATCGACTTCCGCGATTCGGTTCGCTACCTCTGTGGTGTGGCCCGGCTCGGTCTTGATCATCACGAAAACGGCTCGCATGGCGCCAGTGTACGGGAACATCGTGCGGCGATGGCAAACACAGGTCAGTAGTCTTTCGGGCCGCCGCCGCCGTTGAGTGAGTCGCGAATGCTCGCGATGCGGGCGCGTTCCGCTAGCAGGCGAAGGATTTCCAGCGCCTGAGACGGGCTCGGCGTTTCGCCGGCATCTTCCAGCAACCGCGTAACTTGCTGGTCGATATCCCCGAGTTGGCGGTCAATCTGTTCCCGCGATTGGGCGCTGGAACTTCCCGGGCCAGGGGTCGGCGTCCCCGGCGTGCCCGCGCCTGGCGGGCCACCCGGACTTGGCGAACCCGCTGGAGGGGTACCGGTTCCAGGCTGAGGCGTCCCGCCGGGTTGCTGCGATGCACCGGCTCCCGGCGTCGACGAGTCCGGTGGCGGTGTGGCATCGCCCGGAGGCGTGCCATCGTCGGGGTCATCGACATCGGGGAAAAGCAGTCGCAGGACGACTTCGTAATCGTGGCGGGAGGCATCATCGCCGCCCGACTCGAGCAAGGCGCGCCGGAAGGCATCAAGCGATTCGGGGAGACGCCCGGCGGCGAACTGGTGGTGCCCAATGGAGGCGAAGGCCCGGGCCCGCGTCTCAGGACGGTTTGAATCCAGCGCCCTCCGAGCGGCAAGGATGGCTTCTTCGTTCCGACCCGCCGCGGCATAGGCCGCTGCCAGGTTCAAGGCGACTTCCGGGTCATCGGGTCGCGACACCTGGACTTCGAGGAATCGGTCGATCGCCTGCTCCGTGTCGCCGTCCTTGAGGGCTGCGCGGCCAGCTTCGTTCGCGTCGTAGTCGCTGGTTGCGCAGCCGCCAAGCAGTAGTGCCAACACCGCAAAGGCAGCTGCAGAACGCAGTGGGAATCGCGCGAATCGTTCCGCCAGGGAGCCGAGGACAAGCAGGACCAAGGCGGCGATTGCGAAGTACTGGTAGCGCTCGACGGGAAGGATGGTTGGACGGGAATCGATTTGTGACCGTTGCAAGGCGCGCAGCCGGCCATCGACGGCGCCCGGAACCACCGAAAGGTCAGAACCCAGGTAGCGGCCTCCAGCCGCACTCGCGAGCGTCCGCAAGAACGGCTCATTCAGCCTGGAAATCAGCGGAACGCCATCTGGCCCGAGTTTTGATGACACCGAACCGGAACGCGGGTCGACCACCGGGATGGTCGCTCCTCCAGCCGTACCAACACCGGCGATCAGCAAACTGGCGCCGGATTGTTGGACCGCAAGGGCGCTCGCCGCAGGGTCTCCGCCGAGGTCTTCGCCATCCGTCAACAAAAGGATGACCTGGCCCGTCTGCTTGTTTTCGCTGAGCAGCGCCACCGCTTGTTCGAGACCGAGGCCCGCGTTCGTCCCACCATCAACAAAGACCACACCGGTCTGTAGCGATTCGAGCACCTGGCGGGCCGCAGAAAGGTCGGTGGTCAATGGGAACCTGATCCGGGCATCGCCCGCGAACACGACCAGGCCGACGCGATCTCCCCCGAGCCGCGTGAGGATGGATTGGACCGTTGTCTTAGCCGCCTGCAGTCGGTCCGGAGCAACGTCCTGTGCATCCATCGAGCGGGAGATGTCCATGACGACGACAAGGTCTGCGCCGGTGCGCGGAATCTTGCTTTCGCGGGTGCCCCACCTCGGCTGAGCCCCGGCGACAATCGCGGCAACGGCCGCGAGCGCGAACAGGATCGCGGCTGCGTACGGTGGCCTGGCGCTCGCTGCCCTTGAGAGCGACTGCCCGCGGCGCGCGGCCCGTCGGACACCAATCCACCACGCGCCGAGGGCCGCGGGCACGAGCGGTATGAGCGCGAACATCCATTCCCGGGCGAAACTTATGTCGCTCATGCCGGTGCCCTCCGCAATACCGTTCCGCGCAGCGTCAATTCCAACGCGAGGAGCAACGCGGCGGCCGCCGCGAACCACGGCGCGAGCTCTGTGAAGCTCTCGAACGATTCGCGGCCAACCCGGCTCCGTTCGAGGGAGCCGATCTCGTCGTAAATCTCCCCGAGTGCCTTCGGGCTATCGGCGACGAAGTATTTCCCACCGGTGCGGTCAGCGATTGCGGTCAGCAGGTCTTCGTCAATTTCGCTGTTTCGGCCGGGGTTTATCTGCGACACGACGCCGATGGTGTAGACCTTGATTTTCAGCGAGATCGCGAGTTCGGCGGCCTTTTCCGGCGAGATCGAGTCAGCGTTGTGCTCGCCGTCAGTAAGGAGGATGACAATACGGCTCGCCGCGGTTGAGTCCTGGAGCATGTTCAGCGCCGCCGCCAGGCCGACTCCGATACCCGTGCCATCCGGCAACAGGCCGCTGTGAAGGTCGTCGACCATCTTATCCAACGCGTTGTAGTCCAGGCTCGGAGGCGAAAGCGCGAGCGCATCTTGCTGGAAGACGACGAGACCCACACGGTCGTTTTCGCGGTTCTTGATGAACTCGCGAATAACCTCCTTGGACGCTTCAAGGCGGGTCTTTCCCGGAGCGAACCGCTGGTCCATGGAGCTTGAAATGTCGAAGGCGAGGGCGATATCGACACCTTCGCCCGGGACAATTGCGTTCGCTTTGCCCTGCCTGGGCCCAGCGGCGGCGATCGCGAGCATCACAACCGCAACGACGCGAAGCAGTGGTAATGCGCGGGCCGCCCGAAGCCTCCACGTCGGCCGAGCGCCAAGCGCCGAGCCGGCGGAGGCGACGGTGTAGCCTCGGGCTTTACGTCGCGCCAGGAGCGCCACCGGCACAGCCAGCACAGCGAGTCCCAGGGCGAGCGGCTCAGCAAGTTCCATTAGCCAGCCACTTCAACGATCTCGCGAGCCATCGTCAGATCCGCTTCGCGACGTTCAGCGGCCGGGCGGTATCCGGCGTATATGACCGAGTCGCACTCCTCCAGGAGTCCCGAGACCAATCGCGCTTCCCAACGTTCGCCGCCGGTCTCAAGGCGCCGTTTCAGTTCGGTTGTGGTGAGTGCAGTCGCCCGAACGCCGTAGCGACGTTCAAGTTCCATCTTTACGACATGAGACATCAGCCGATACGCAGCGACCGGGTCTGAATGAAGGATTTGTTCGGCGCCGACCAGGGTTTGAGGTAGTTGGGGGACGGGCGTTCCTGCGCTGGGCCGCCTCAACCTTCGAACCGCGGCCCGGCCGGCGAGCCACAAAAACGCTGCGAGCAAGGCACACCCGGCAAGAACCCCCAACGCGACGCCGGGCCGGAGCCACGGCGATTCTGCTCCCGCGATTCCTACTGGCGGCGCCAGGGGTGTGAGTTCGAGCGGTGCATCAGCCGCCAACGACCGCACGACATCAAGGGAAACCGCCGGCAACGCGACGTTCTGCGAATCGGCGCCGCGGATGATTGCTGCCGTTGGTGCGAAAGCAATTGGCCCCGGGGCGAAGGGTGCAATCTGCGCCTGGAAGAGCCAGAGCACTCCTTCGGCCTGATTGACCTGGTTCACCGATTCGATGCTCACAAGCTCGACGCCCGCCCACGAAGGGTTGCCCGGGGTCAGTTCGACGGTGGCGCCTGTGGGCGCAGTGATCCGCACGGTCATGGCGATGTGCTCGCCCACAAGCGCTGCGTTTCGGGAGAGCCGAACTTCGTCTTCAGCCCGAGCAGCGGTCCCGGACAGGGCAGCCACCGCAAGGATCGTGAGGGCGAGAGCGGCCAGCCGCTTCACGCCGCACCTGTCGTGCGTCGCTTGAAAAACCGCAGCAGAGCCGGGACGTAGTCCACGCCAACCATCGCCGGGATTTCGTCGATGCCGACTGTGCCGAAAGCCATGCGGCGCTCGTGGTCGAGAGACTGCACCCGCACCCGGTATTCGGCGCGAACGCCGCTGCTGCTCGTATCGACTTCTATCGGAGCGCCCGATTCACTGTCGCGCAACGTGACGATGCCGACATCCGGGAGTTCTTCGTCGAGCGGTTCGCGGACGCGGATGGCGATGATGTCGTGGTGGCGAGCCGCTGCCCGCAGCTGACGCTGGTCGACTTCGGCTAGGAAATCCGAAACCAGGAAAACAGTCGCGCGGCGCTTTTGCACCCCGATGAGGTACTCCAGAGCCCCGCCGATATTGGTGCCGTTCGTCTGAGGATGGGCCCAAAGCATCTCGCGGATCACCCGCAATACGTGCGTGGCTCCGCCGGAAGGACGTACGTAGCGCTCGGGTTTGCTCGCAAACAACAAAAGCCCAACGCGGTCCTTGTTGCGAATGGCAGCCATCGCGAGCACTGCGCAGATTTCCGCCGCAAGGTCGGCTTTGGACTGCGCATGAGCGCCGGCGCGCTGCGAAGCACTTACATCGACGACAAAGAACACCGTCAGGTCCCGGTCCTCGCGGTAGCGGCGAATCAGGGGTTGGCCGGTCCGCGCGAGCGCCTTCCAGTCGATCGAACGCACATCGTCTCCGGGCACATAGGGGCGCAACTCGTCGAACTCAATCCCGCGGCCGCGAAAGACTGCGTGGTACTCGCCGAGGAACAGGTCGTTCACCAGCCGCCGGGCCTTGATTTCGATTGCGCGAATACGTTCGAGCAGTTCCGGCGGGATGCCTCCCGGAGCCGAGCCGGGCTGATCGCTGGCGGTCGTCCGGGCTTTGGGCGCACCACGGAACAGGAGTTTCACATCGACCTCCGGCTACGGTACGTCCACGCCATCGAGCACTCGGTCGATGATGTCGTCGGTGGAGAGCTCTTCGGCCTCGGCCTCGTACGTTGTGACGACGCGATGTCGGAGAACATCGTGCGCCAGGGCCTTCACATCGTCCGGGGTAGTGTAGGCACGGCCCTGCAGGAAGGCGTGGGCGCGGGCGGCCTGGGCGAGGGCTATGCTCGCGCGCGGCGAAGCGCCATAGCTGATAAGCGAGGCCAGCTCCGGTAGCCGGTAGGCCGCCGGCCGCCGCGTCGCGTAGACCATCTGGACGATGTAGTCCTTCAGCGTGTCGTCGATCACGACCTCTTGCAGCGCGCGCCGGGCGGCCGCGAGATCGACCGTGTTGGCAACGATGTTCACGGCCGGCGCCGCCGAACCCATGCTCATCTCAAGGATCTGGCGTTCTTCCTGGCGCGTCGGGTAGTCGACCTTCACCTTCAACAGGAAGCGATCTAGCTGCGCTTCAGGCAGCGGATAGGTGCCTTCCTGTTCGATCGGGTTCTGCGTGGCCATCACCAGGAACGGCTCATCGAGGGGCATCGTTTCGCCGCCGATCGAAACCTGGCGTTCCTGCATCGCCTCGAGCAGTGCCGACTGCACCTTGGCCGGGGCACGGTTCACTTCATCGGCCAACACGAGGTTCGCGAACACTGGGCCGCGGCGAATCGTAAATCGGCCCTCGGCCTGGCTGAAGATCTCGGTGCCGATCAGGTCCGCCGGGAGCAGGTCCGGGGTGAACTGGATGCGCACGAACTTGAGATCCAGCGCCCGAGCGAGGGTCGATACGGTGAGCGTTTTCGCGAGGCCGGGCACGCCTTCGACGAGGATGTGCCCATGACAGAGGATGCCAATGAGCAGCCGGTCGATAAGCATCTCTTGGCCCACGATGACGCGATGAACTTCCGATCGGACTCGGTTCAGGGTTTCGGCGACAGAGGCAGATTGCGGAGAAAGAGAATGCGCGCCGGCGGCCAAAGAGTGCTCCGGGCTAAGAGTTCCGCAATTGTACGGTTTGGGCCTGTAAAGGGGCGATGAATAGCCTGTGACGAACTATCGTGTGGCTAATCTTCGATAGGCTCGGACGTTTCTGGACGGTAGCTTGCGCGGGCGAAGGCGAGCACCCAGACGGTCCGGGCTCCGGCGTCCTTTAGCACCCTCCCACATTCGGCTGCCGTCGCCCCCGTGGTTACCACATCGTCGATGAGCGCCACCGTAAGTCCGTCGAGCCGCGGTCCGGAATAGGCAAATGCGTCGGTCACGTTCGCGCGGCGGTCGCCCAGGGCCTGTCCGACCTGCCGCTCGGTCCTGCGGGTGCGTTTCAATCCCGGCCCTTGCGGTGCCCAGGCGGCTGCCTCCAGCAGAAGACGCGACTGGTTGAATCCGCGCTCCTTTTCACGAGACCGATGGAGCGGTACGGCGAAGTAACTGTCGATAGCGAGGCCATCAGCCAGCTTGCCCATACGCTGGGCCATTACGGGGGCGGCTGCCCGGTAGTAGCGGTATTTCAATTCGTGCACCAGGCGGCGAGCAGTGCCATCCATCTCGAATGCGGCCCGAACGCCCTCGAGTTCGTGCATGTGAAAACAACGTGGACAATTGCCAGCACCCTCCCATGCCGCCGCGCAAAACGCACAGCGCCCCGCTCCGCTGGCGACCGTCATCCTGGTTTCACAGTCAGCACAAAGCGCCGTGTCGAATCGCCCGCAGCCAACACACCGCAATGGATAGAGAAAGTTCAGTGCTCCCAGGAGCGCCCGCTGAATCACGGCTCGAAGTGTAGCGACGGAATGGGACTCGGGCTGGCTACAATGGAAGGCATGGAAGTCACGGTCTTGTTCTTCGCATCAGTCGCGCAGAAGGCGGGCGTCCGCAGTGTGACTGTGCCGCTCGAAGCGGGCGACAACGTGGCGCGCGTCCGTGACCGCGTGGTTGATCGCTTTCCTCAACTCGAAAGTTCTTTGCCGACACTGCTCTACGCCCTCGACGAAGAGTACGCACACGAATCCGATCCGGTGGCGCCCGGTTCGACCCTTGCCCTTATTCCGCCGGTTTCGGGAGGCTGAACCATGCTCATCCGTGTCACGTCAGATGTCCTCGATCCGACCGAAGCGACGAAAGCAGTCGAATCTCCCGCCGCAGGGGCAATTAACCTCTTCCTTGGGGTCGTGCGCGATAACAACCTCGGCCGCGCCGTGCAGTACCTCGAGTACGAGGCGTACCCGGCCATGGCGGAAAAGGTCATGCGTCAGCTTTCAGAAGAAGCGAAGTCCAAATTCGGGCTGGAAGACGTGGCCGTGCTGCATCGCACCGGGCGGCTTGAAATCGGAGAGGCGAGCCTGCTGGTGGCCGTCTCCTGCGGTCACCGCGCCGAGTCTTTCGAGGCCAGCCACTGGCTCGTCAACGAAATCAAGAAGCGCGTGCCGGTTTGGAAGAAAGAAGTCTGGGATGACGGTGAAGCGTGGGTGGAGGGACCTGAGTCGCTCGGGATCCAACAGGCGCCTGCGGGCATGCGGGACCATTAGCACGTGACTTCTCACCCTCATTCCTTCAGCCGGTTTTGCATGCAATGCGGGCAGCGCCTCACCACAGCTGTCCCCGAGGGCGACTACAAGCGGCGCATGGTCTGCATGGACTGTGGCTTCATCCACTACCTCAATCCACGGCCGGTGGCGGGGACGATCCCGGTCCGCGCCGATGGCAAGATCCTATTGGGGCGGCGCGATATCGAGCCGCGCCGGGGGTTCTGGGTTTTCCCGGGCGGTTTTATGGACGTCGGCGAAACGGCCGAAGAGGCGGCCATCCGCGAAACACGCGAAGAGGTGCGCCTGGAAGTGACCAACCTCGAACTCATCGGCGTGTTCACGCGCGTCCAGCCGGGCGTGGTCGTCATCGTTTACCAGGCCCAGGCGACGGGAGAAGCGGAAGTCGGCGACGAGACCAGCGAAATCGGATGGTTCGCCGCTCACGAAATTCCGTGGGACGAAATCGCGTTCGATAGCACCGAGGCGGCACTACGCGCCTGGGTCGCGAAACAGACCTAGTCGAACCTGGCCCGCAACTCCATGGATCGGTCGTGCGCCCAGTTCAGGGCGTGTAGCGGCAGTGGGCAGACGGAGAATTTCCAGTGCTTGCCGTCCGGCTGGGCCCACCAGCGCTTGTATTCGAACGCAGCGCCGAGCGTGGCCCGCTGCAGGCCCGCTGAGTGCGCCCAGAGCATCGTTTCGGCGAACAACAGATTGCCGATCCCATACCAGTCGTACTCCCGATCCCGATAGACGGTGGCAAAGTCCAATCCTCCGGCTTTAACGATCCCCGTGACGCCGCCAATCCAACGTCTACCGTCGCGAAGCGCCCAACACCGAACCGCGCCAGTTTCGAGTCCCCAGCGAATGAAGGTCTCCCTGTCTTGCCACGTCTCTACCACCGTTGAGATGTCGCCGCGGGACCATCGTTCATGCCACTTTTCGTTTATCCACAGCGCAGAATCCAGGTCGTCGCGCACCAACTCGAAGTTCGCGCTCCGGCGGCGGGCCTGGATGACAGTCTTCCAACGTTCGGTCTTCCGCCAGAAGAGTTCGGGGCTTTCGTTCAGCGGCAGGCCGTAGTTTGTTTGGCCAAGCTTCCACTGGACGTTCTTCCAGCCCACCGGCTCGGTCCAACTCTGCACCACACCGATGTTGAGGCCGAGGGATCCGAGGACATCGCCGCGATCCCCGGAACAGAGAACATTGTCGTAGGCGTTCGCCACTCCGCAGATCAGTGGCTGCCAGGAAAGTCCCAGAAGCCGCAGCGGGACCAGCGCCCATGGCTCTCCATGCCGGGACACCGTCATCACCATCTTTTTGTGTGTCTGCTGGTTCATCACCAGATCGCGCATGAGCGCTTCTGGAATCCAGCTTGCACCGTCCAACTGCCGGTAGAACGCCGAGACCTCGGGAGTCCAACTCGAGAATCGCTCCAAGGTGATCCCGGCGCGGCGCCGCTCCAGTTCGTATGCACGTTCGATCAGGCGCGCGGCGGCGCTGGTGACTCCCATCTCAGAACTGTAAACGCGCGGCGCGAACCGATCAGCGGAATCGGGCCGCAAGGCCCGTAATCGTCCTGCGGACGCGCGCGAGCGAAGGCGGCAATGCGCTGCGCACCAGGAGGTAACCATCAGCCAGGGCAAACAGGCGTTCTGGCCCGTTCTGAGCCACGCAACTGCCCGGAGCCACCTCGGGGGCCGAGCGCCAGCACACGGCATCGAAAACAGTCCATCGCCGTCCGCCGATCACCACGAAGATGTCTCCTGGAACGAAGGCCCGAAGGATGCGGTCTGCGGCATCCACGCCTCGTGTGAGGTCGATCGTTCGATCATTGAGGCTGGGCACTTTGCAATACGAACCAGGCCCTTGAGCCTGCCGATTCGCCCAGAGCGCGGAGAAGTTCGTTAAGAACTCCGGCACGGCCGCTGCCATCAGCGACCGAACCCGAAAGTCGAGCGATGCCGTTGTTTCTGTCGATGTGAGCCCCAGCGGCACCTGGAGGAGGACCGCCCCTGCATCGAACCGTTCCGTTAGTTCATGAAACGTAATCGCGGTTGCAGTCCGCCCTGAAAGGATCGCCCATTCATATGGCCGTGGGCCGCGGCCTTCGGGCAGCGGAGACGGATGAATGTTGATTCCAGGCACAGGGTCTCCCGGGCGCACCGGGAGGCGCGTGGGGTAGCCCGCCGAGAGGATGAGGTCGGGACCTGACGCGTGTATCGCTTCGAGGTCTTTGCGCTCCACGAGCCTTCTCGCAGCTCGGATGCCAGCCCGCTGTTCGACCGCCTCGATTCGAACCGAGACGGCGACTGCCGTCTTCGCCGGGCAAAACAGGTGTGTTAGCTGGTGCCCGTTCTCGACAACCGCGAGTGCGACGTTCGCGAAGGATTCTGTGCCGATGAACGCGATTCGCATTGGGTTCTCTTGGCCGCCAGGCTACTTCAGGCTGACGATGGCGGTCCCTTTCGCCTGGCCGGGGACCTGGAGGATCAGCGCATCAACGGCGATGCCCGCGGGCACCTGGAAGCTGATCCACCCGCGCTTCGACTCGCCTTGCTTGAGCATCCCGGAGTCAAACTTCGGTTCCGTATTCGTGATCGCCCAGGTGTATTCCTGGCCGGCAGCATCGCGGATGCGGAAGCTGGAGAAGCTGTACTGGACGGTCCCCGAGATGGCTTCCTGGGTGACTTCGAGGGCGACCCGCCGGTTACCGGCAGTCGTCGTGAAGAAACCCGGAGCTTCTGGATCCATCACCTGGATTACGGTGTAGCGAGAGCCGTTGACCTCGGTGCTTGCACCAACGGGGACCTGTGTGACGTCTCGCCCGGTCGGTACGGCGGTCTTCGCACCGCCGAGGAGCGCCGTGGCGGTTTTGATCGCCGCCGTCACCGTCGCGCCAGCTGCTCCCGGAGAGGTCCTCCCGCCGCCGCCCGTAGGCGTTGCTGCGTTCGAACCGATGTGCGCTCCTGAATCTCTCGCCGCGATGGAACTGTCGATCAGTCCGCTGTTGATCCGCACAGCGACGAGCACCACCCCGAGGGCCGCAAGGAGCCCCGACAGCACCAGGAGGATGACCGCGCGGCCCATCGTCATGAGGCCATGCTACGAACTGCCGCCGTTAGGGGAACTAACGCCTTTGCCGCCCATACCCGCCCCGGTTGGCCTGGGGCTCGGGCTGGCGACCGAGCCGATAGTGCGGGGCAAGCAATGTCACCACGGTCCCGGCATGTGGGTCGGCGATGCGAGAAACAATTCGCGGGTGCGCTTCCTGCAGCTTGTCGAGTGATTGGTCCGTGGTGACGACCGTCGCCAGGCCCGCTACGTGGCGGTAGTTGACCACCTGGTACAGCTTTTCCTGCGCCCACTGGGTGGTCGCCTGCGCTCCCAGGTCATCGAGAATCAGCAGGTCGATATTGCGGACGCGGTCGAACGTTTCGTCGTATGGCATTTCTTTCCCGGGCGCGAAAGAGGCACGCAAGTAATCCAGCAAGTCCGGGACGACTGCGAAGAACACGCCCATCCCATTCGCAAGACAGCGGTTCGCGATGGCGGAAGCGAGGTGCGTCTTGCCACATCCGTTTGCGCCCTGGAGCACGAACCAGCCGCGCGGGTCTTCCGCGAAAGCCATAGCTGCCCGGAAAGCTGATTCCAGGGACTCGCGCTCTTCCGCGTGCAGGCCCGGGACACGCAGGTCGAAGTTGCGGAATTGCAGTTCGGCGATGCGGTCGCGAGTCATCCCGCCGACCTGGCTGTAGCCGCCGCGCACCTCTGCATCAAGCACGAGCACGCGGGAAACGCTCTCGTCGCATAGCCTGGTCGCCAGGCGTTCGTCCAACTGCTGCGGCCGCGTGGTGGTGGTGAAAACAGTGGGGAGGCTCGCGTTGTAGCGGTGGTTCACCACTTGCAGCAGCTTTTCCTTCGCCCACGCGCTGCCGGACCCAGTATCGACATCGTCGAGGATGAGCAGCGGGGTGTTTCGCACCTGATCGAAGAGCTGTTCGAAGCCGATGTCATCATCTTCAGGTTCGAAGCTGGCGCGTAGATGGTCCAACAAGTCGGGGACCACCATGAACAGCGCTGGCTCTCCAGCGTTGATGCGTTGGTTCGCGATCGCCGCTGCGAGGTGCGTTTTGCCGCTGCCCGAACTGCCGCTGAAGACCAGCCAGCCGGAGGGCTCGGTGCCGTATTCGTTCGCCGCCTTAAACGCGCGCTCGAACCAGCCCGTGTCGTCGGCGCGGCCGGTCGGCACCATGTTTTCGAACGTGAACCGGGTGAGGGCGCCGAGGTTGCTCATCCGTTCGAGGCGGTTTCGCCGAACGCCGGGTTCTTCCTCCATCACGCATTCGCAGGGTTCCGCCTTGCCGAAGCGGGGATGATCGACCGGAAGCGCGCGCCGGACGAAGCCCGCGCCTTTGCAAATCGGGCACACCGGGACGGCCGGCGCCTCAGCTACCCGGCCTGAGCGCACCCCCGAGGTACTTTCGCTTACGGTCTTCGAGAGAATCTCGCCCAGGCGTTTCATGAGGACGGCCCTCCTCGGCCCAATTCCTGAGAATAGTTTCGATGTAGCGCCAGTTACGCGCGTTCAGTTCCGCCGCTTCGCGGAATGCGTCTTCGATCCAGTCGGCTGGATACCGGTCCTGGGCTTCGACAAGACGGTCGCCTACGATCGGCGTGATCGTCCCGATGTGCTCTTCGTAGAGGCGGAAGATCCCGGGCCGCTGCTCCCGCGACTCGATCGGCGCGACTACGCTCTCCGGCACGAGGCTAAGTTCCCCGGTGCGCGCCCGGGCGACGGTTCGGCGCGAGATGGGGTCGTTGATGAAGAAGACCACCTCGTGCGCGGCGGCGCTCTTCAGGCGAAGCCCGAGCAACGCCCCCGCCTGGATGCAATCATCCAGCCCCGCTGTCAGTCCGCTTTCGCCGCCAGCCAGTGCCTCGAAGCTCTCACGCGCAGCGGGCTGACTCCAGACCTCGACGGCGGTCACGAAGCGCTCGGTCCCACGCTTTTCCTGGGCCAGCCGGGACACCCAGAGAAATGCCAGCAAGGCGCCAGGCGACTTCAAGCGCGGGAGGATCGCCGAGAAAAACAGGTTGGGCACGACGGTGCCTTTCCCAATCCCGGGAAAGCCAGTGAACTCAGTCACGTCCGATGCCTGTCGAGATCACGGTGTGGCTAGTCCGGCAGGTCATCTGTACGTAGCACCCAGTCTTCGAACTTGGCCAGTCGCTCCCGGAAGCGCAGCTCCACCGTCCCCGTCGGGCCGTTCCGGTGCTTAGCGATACTTACCTGGGCGACGCCCTTGGGGTAGGCGCTCTCGGGAAGGTCCGGGTGTTGCTGTGCCCACTGCTCCTGCGTGACGTAGAGCTCCTCACGGCTGAGGAACATCACGATGTCGGCGTCCTGTTCGATCGAACCCGAATCCCGCAGGTCCGAGAGCATGGGCGTACGCGGATGACGGTTTTCGATGGCACGGGAGAGCTGGGCGAGCGCGACGATCGGCACATCGAGTTCACGGGCGAGGCCCTTGAGTGTGCGCGAGATGTAGCTGATCTCCTGGACGCGGTTTTCGCGGCCGGTGGAACTCTCGCCCTGCATCAGTTGCAGGTAGTCGATCACGATCAGGTCGAGTTGCTTCGCTTCCCCGGCCAGCCGCCGGGCCTTGGCCCGAAGTTCGGCTGCGGTCAGCATCGGCGAGTCATCGAACCAGATATTCGCTTCCGAAAGCCTGCCTGCCGCCGCGACGACCCGGCGCTCTTCGATTTCCGTGTTCTGGCCGAGCCGAAGGCGCGAGCTATCCACGCCGGACTCGCCCGAAAGCATGCGGATGGCCAACTGCTCCGAAGACATTTCGAGCGAGAAAAACGCGACGTTCGCCTTCTGTTCGATGGCCGCGTTGCGCGCGATCCCAAGTGCGAAGCTCGACTTACCGACGCTCGGGCGCGCGCCAACGATCACAAGGTCGGAGCGTTTCAGGCCCGTGAGCAACGTATCGAGGTCACTGAAGCCCGTGCGGATGGCCGAAAGCTCGATCCGCTCGATCTCGTCCGGATCCTGGTCAAGGTAGGCGTCGAGCAATTGCCGGATGTGGACGAAGTCGCGGAAGTTCTCCCCGCCGCGCAAGCGCTGCAACAGGTTTTCGGACTTGGAGAACACGTCGTCGAGGTCGGCCGGCGCCTCGTACGCCATCTGGAGGATGCCGGTGGCGGCGTGAATGAGGCCGCGGTACATCGAGTCGCGTTTGACGATGCGGGCGTAGAACTCGGCGCCGATTGATGTCGGCAGGCGCCGGATGACATCAGCGAGGAAGACCTGGCCACCGATGTTTTCGAGGCGATCCTTCGAGGCAAGCTCATGGGCGACAGTGATCTGGTTGACGACTTCGTCACGGTTCCAGAGGGCTACGCAGGCGTCGTAGACCCAGCCGTTCTTCTCGCGGAAGAAGTCGGAGGCTTT
>JBDTNM010000056.1:0-14944 GCA_039933735.1 bacterium
CCGACCATGCAGCCCATAACGGCGACCTTAAGCGCCGGGTTGGCCTTCTTCAGGTCCTTCACACGGCCAAGCTTCGAATACGCCCGGTCTTCGGCATGCTGGCGAACGCTGCAGGTGTTGATAACGACGACGTCCGCGCGCTCCATGCGGTCCGTCGCCTTCAAGCCCATGCGGTCGAAGCCGGCGGCCAGCTTTTCACTGTCCGCCTTGTTCATCTGACAGCCAACAGTCCAGAGGTAATAGTGGTCGGTCATCGGTTCTCGCAAGCCTGGGCAGAATGATGGCGGAGGGGGAGGGATTTGAACCCTCGACCGAGTTACCCCGGAACCCGCTTAGCAGGCGGGCGCACTAGACCACTATGCGACCCCTCCGCGCGCGTGCAAGGACGCCCATTGTACGGGCCGGGCACGAATACGGTCATCCCGCCGAAGCGGCGGTCAGCCGCGGCGGCAGCGGATCGAACGCCCCCCGGTTGCTCACGAACAGGACGTACGCGAGCGGAAGATAGAGCACTCCCGAGATGACCCGGACCGCCGGGCCTCCGGCAACGTCCATCGTCAGCAGGATGAGTTCGGTGAAGGCAAACGCCAGCACACCGGCGATGATGCCGATCCTGCGCACCCACGTCTTCCAACCGGGATGACTCGTGACCGCCGCCGCAACCACGCTCGGCAGAAACAGGAGCGTGAATGGCCCGAGCAGCGCGAACGGTGCGAACGCCACCGCTCGCACGAACAGACCGCGGGGCCGCTGCGGGTTACGGCGCCACCAGGCTGCCAGCCCCGCCAGTGCTCCCATGCCGGAAAACACGATGATGATGATCAGCGTCCCGGGGATCGTGAAAACGTGGTGTTCCGAAATGGTCCGCATCCAGAATCGGGCAGGCAGACTCACCAGCAGCCCCAGCACAGCGCCGTTGCGTACGAACTGCCTCTTCCGGTTCGCCTCCGGGCCAGGCCATTTCGGGACCGTAGTCAAGCGAGCGAACAGCGAACGAATTCTTCCAAACATGGCATTTTCTCCAGGCGACGTATCGCTGGAGGAATTATAGGAAGATATCTTCCGTTAAATCTATAGCCGGACGTGTGAAGGTTTTATCACGTGCCTTCGGACGCCAACCGCTCGCCACGCCCGCCGCCCTTCAACGACCACGACACTCACTGCGAGGAAGGGCGCGACGACGGTCGCCATGAGCACGAGCCCCAACGGGACCGCCCCGCCGGCGACAGCGATGAACCCCACCACGGGCCGCCGGGTGACTCTCGAGCGTCCCCACCTGATCGCCAGTGCCGCCAGGATGGCCCAGCCGCCCACGAACGCCATCCCTCCCTGCCCCTGAGACTGAAATGGCGCCAACGCGACCACCAGTACGCCTCCGCCGAGGTAGAGCCACATCAGCAATCCAGTCAGTCCGGGCAAGCCCCGTCGAGTAATCCACACGCCGATCCGCTCCAGCTCGAGGGCGAAACCAATCACGATGCCTGCGACCCGGGCGCCGACTCGCGCATTCTCCAATCGCCACGTTATGTCGCTCGGGATCCCAAGCACGCTTCGCAGCACGACTTCCATCCCCACAGGCAGCGAACCCGACGGCTGCCTCGAGTTCTCCCACAGGTCCGACTCAATCTCCGCCAGGCGGTCGGTCCGAGCTTTCGGAGCCATCCCTCTGGTGTAGAACCTCACCCACCCTCGGACCAGAGTCGTGGAGAGCCGCGCACCGCCACTCATGACGGTTGTAGCCCTTCGTGAGGACTGAACGACACTTCGACGGCCGTGCGCGCGGCCTCGCGATACGCCGATTCGCCGGCGGCCGTCACCCGATACATCCGCCGCCGCGGGCGTTCTTCCGCGGCTGAGATCTCGGGAGCCTCCCACTGAGCCGAAAGAAGCCCGGCCTTCACCAGCCGATCGAGTGCCTTGTACAACGTCCCGTGCGAGGTCAGCATCCGCGCGGATTCGTCAGTCTGGATCTGGCGGGCGATTGCGTAACCATAGAAGTCGTTGTCAGCGCCGTTCGCTAACGCCGCCCCCAATATCGCCAGCTCAACCGGCATCAAGGCTCCGGGTTTTCGTCGCATCCTAGCTTTATAGGAAGATACTCTCGCCGCGTCAACCGCGGCCGCCAGCGCGTCCCTCTCAGGCTCGCTAATATCTAGCCCCGACACGAACGGCAGGAGCCACGAATGAAATTCGGCGTTATCCCGGTGAACATCGGCGTCAGTACGGTCGATCAACTTGTCGGTTCGGCTCGCATGGCCGAGGACCTTGGATTCGAATCTGCCTGGACGTTTGAGCATGTCATCGTGCCGCTCGATTACCAGTCCAAGTACCCCTACAGCCCCACCGGCAAGATGGGAGCTGCTCCCGAAACACCGTTCGTCGACCCGTTGATCGCGTTGACGGCGGTGGCGATGAGCACGAAGACGCTGCGGCTCGGCACCGGCGTCAACATCCTCTCGCAGACAAATCCGCTCCTAATGGCCAAGCAGGTGGCCAGTATCGACATGATTTCGGGCGGCAGAATGATGCTCGGCGTTGGCATCGGCTGGCTTCAGGAAGAGTTCCAGGCTATGGGAGTGCCGTTCGAGAAGCGCGGGGCACGCTTCGATGACTACATCCAGGCCATGCGCAAAGTGTGGTCTGGCGAGACGGTCGAGCACGAGAGCGAATTCCTCTCCTGGCACGGCTTCAAGAGTTACCCAACACCAGTCCAGAAGCCTCTGCCGGTCATCATCGGCGGCGACAAGGGCAAGGTCTACGAGCGCATCGCGCGCCACGGAAACGGCTGGTACGTGCCCGCCAGCGACCCCGCCGACATTACTCGGCGGCTGGGCGAACTGCGTGCGGTGTGTGAACACGCTGGCCGGCCGTTCGAAGAAATCGAAATTACGTGCATGTGGCCCGGCCTGGGCGGAGTCGATGCGGTTCGCGCGCTCGAAGCGGCCGGCGTACATCGCGCGGTCGTACCTGCGGGCGTATTCGGGCCGGACCCGGCGGCCGGGCTCCAAAAGCTCTCCGACGAAGTCATTTCCAAAACCAGCTGACGCTGCGAGGAGCTCACCATGCGTTACGGCGTTGCCATCCCCCAGGCGAACCAGTTCGCCACACCGGAGGCCATCCGTTCGGTCGCCCGGGCCATCGAGGACCTCGGCTTCGACTCAATCTGGGTCAGCGACCACGTCATCGTGCCGCAGGGGTCGTCCTACATCCCCGAAGTCATGGACGAACCCCTCGCAGTGCTCGCCTTCCTCGCGGCTGAAACCAGCCACGTAACCCTCGGCACGAGCGTGCTGATCGTCCCCTACCGGGACCCGGTCTTCACGGCCAAGTTCCTCAGCACCGTCGACTACCTGAGCAGCGGACGTCTGATCGTCGGGGTCGGCGCCGGCTGGCTCCCGGAAGAGTTCCAGGCACTGAGCGTGCCCTTCGAAGAGCGTGGGCCCCGCACCGACGAGTACCTCCGCGTCTACAGGAACCTCTGGGAAACGGAAACGTCGAGCTTCGATGGCAAGTTCAAGCAGTACACCAACATGCGCATGTTCCCGAAAGCAGCAGTCAGCCGGCGCGGCACGATCCCGCTCTGGGTAGGCGGCAACGGCCCGGCGAGCATCCGCCGGGCAGCCGAACTCGGCGACGGCTGGCATCCGATCAACATCGCTCCCGAGGACTTCGGCGAAGCGGTCGAGGCGTATAAGTCATCGTGCGCGAAATTCGGCCGCACCCCAGGGCCAATCTGCTTGCGCCACATGCCGGGTGGCCGAAGCGCCCCGGGCGGCCCGCGTCCCCCGCTCACCGGCACCGCCGAAGAGCAAGCATCCGACCTCCGCGCCTACGCCGCCGCGGGTCTTGATGAATTCATGCTCTCGGTGCCGGCGCGCTCCGTGGCGGACCTCATCGCAGACTTGCGCCGGTTCATGCGCGAAGTCGCGCCTCGCGTCTGAGCGTTGCGGGCGCAAGCCATACACTTCCACCATGGCGACGGCTGTTGTGGTGGTCATATTCACGGTCCGGCAGGGAAGCCTTTCCGTGCTCCTCATCGAACGCGCCGCCGAACCGTCTCGAGGGCAGTGGGCTCTTCCCGGCGGTTTCCTTCACGACGGCGAGTCACTCGATGCCGCAGCCAAACGCAAGCTCGAGGACGAGACGGGCGTCTCGGATGTCTTCCTCGAACAGCTCTACACCTTCGACCAGCTGGGCGAAGGCCGCGCCGACATCGTGGTCACCTATTTCGCACTCGTCGATCTCGCCCGCACACGGATGCGCGCCGATTCTGAATGGCGCCCGGCGTGGCAAACGGTGCATCCCCTTCCGCGCCTCGCCTTCGAAAACGAACGCGTCGTCTCCTACGCCGAAGAGCGGCTCCGCAACAAGCTCGAATACACGAACGCTGCCTACAGCCTCCTGCCCAAGCGCTTCACGCTCACCCAGATGCAGCGCGTCTACGAGGCCATCCTCGGGGAGCCGCAGGACAAACGGAACTTTCGCCGAAGAGTCGTCGGCCTCGGCATCGTCCGCGATACGGGCCAGTCGATGAAGGAGGGCGCGCATCGCCCGGCCATGCTCTACGAGTTCTCCAGCCAGCAACCGATGGTGTTTTGAGCCGTTCCCTCACCTAACTTGCTTTCGCCACCACCACGAACATCGGGTCCGCGCCCGGCCCGGGGCTGATGTCGTACGCCTGGGACGGTCCAAACGCTCCTGAGAGGCGGAAATAAAGGCCAATCAGTTCCGCATGCTCGCGGTTATTGAGTGTCTGCCAGACCGCGACGGCCTTCGTTGGAAAACATCGGTTCGAATACGCCACCGCGAATGGCGCTCCTGGCCGCAAAACCCGCCCGACCTCCCGGAAGACTTCGGGCGGGTCAGTCAGATACTGCACCGAGACCGTGACGATTGCAGCGTCGAACGTGCCATCGTCCCAGGGGAGATGTGGGTTCAGATTCAAGTCCTGCACGACGCGCTCTGTGAGAACCGGGTTTTGGTCGAGTTCGTGCTGGTTCATCCCGAGCCCGGACACCCCGGCCGTCGACAATTCCGGCGGAAGGTGCGAAATCCAGCTCGTCATCAGGTCCAGCACGCGGCCGCCGGCAGGGATGACTTCGCCGTAAAACTTCGTGACCGCCGCAATGGCAGCGTCGTCGATGTGCGTGACGAGACGGGCCTCCCGGTAGAAGAGGGCGTCGTCCGTCTCGTCGTAGCGTCGAAAGTGCTCGGGACGCAGAGGCGACTCTGCAGCCTCCTCGCTCACCCCGTGAGAGCCGGGAGCGTGCCCGGTTCAGTAATCACGGCATCGTAAAAGCGGGCCCGGGGATGTCCCGCCATCACACCCTCAGCGCTGCGGGTGCTGTGCGACTTTCGGAAGCTCTCCGACTGAGTCCAGGCGAGGAAGTCCTCGCGCGAATTCCAGATGGTGTGAGAAACATAGTCGCCGGCCTCGTCGCCCTTCAGGAGCGCGAAATGTACGAATCCTGCGAAGCCCTTCAGGTAGCTCTCCCGGTTGCGCCAGGCGTCCTCGAACTCCGCCTCGCGACCCGGCGTGATGGAAAACTGATTCATTGCGACGAACATAGAACGCCTCGCGTGTGTGCTCGGCCTAGTCTATGCCCCAGAGCTTCGAGCAGTTAGCCCAGCCGCCGCTGCCACCGTAGTGCCCGCGCACCGTGCGAAGCCAGAGCGCCGTCCGCAAATTGACCACCGGGTCGTAGCGCATGGCGAAGTCTTCGCCGGCATTGATGAAGTGGTAGCTCCCGTTGAGCTGGGCAAGGCCATAACTTCCGCCAGCGGGGTCATTCACGTTGTGAGCCATCGTATCCAGGCTGCGCGTCTCGCAGAGGATGATCTTGCGCATGTCGGGCCACCAGCCGGGTTCGTCGGGCCACCCGGCGATTCGCGCGAACTCGTCCAACTGTTCCAGCGTGATAAACCGAGGCTCGTTCACGTACGCGGGGGCTTCGCTCGCGCCCTGCTGCGCAGCCACCACCGCACGCACGGCTTTCGGCGGCGCAACGGCCACTCGCAGGCAGAATTTCGCTTTGGCAAGGTCCACCGGGAGCGCTTTCGTCGGCACATCCCACGGTCGCTGAGCGCCCGAGGCAACCAGGGCGCGTACGCGGTTGTTGTAGTCCTGTTCGGCCTGGTTGTATTCGCCTGTCAGTACTTCGACCTGGGCCTGGCGAACCGACTCGTTCGCGCTGCCGACCGCCGACCGGGCAGTCGCCTCGGCTGAGCAGAGTTGAATCGCCTGCGCGTTCAGCGAATCAACAGTCCCGCGCGCGAACTCCCAGTCGTTTTGGAATTTCGTGGCGGCTTCCGCGTTTCGCGAGAAGCCCAGCCCGGCGGCCGAGCCGACTATGTAAACCAGGGAGAGGACGAGGACGGCGATTCCAAGACAAATCGTGAGGCGTCGCAACGCCGAACCTTGTTGGAAGTCTTTGTCCAGGAACCCACACCCCTGCGTCTTCGGTTGCCGCAGGGTAATCGACCTGAAATCGCGATGCCAGTGACTTTACGGTGTAGCCGCGAGAGTTTGATGAACAGTTTGCGCAACCCGATGCATCGCCAGCCAACCCTCATACGAACCGTCGGTTAGCACCGCTATCACGTAGACACCAGAAGGAGACTCGACGAACGCGACGTCGTGCTGAGCGCCTTCCCACGTCCCCGTCTTGTTACCAACCCTGAGTCCGCGGTCGATTTCGTCCTGGAGCGCTGAAGGAATGCCGCTGCGTACCGTTTGCGCGAGGAGCAGACTTCGCATCATGTCGCGTTCCGCCGGCGCGACGCCCTCGCCGTTGTAAATCGCTTCCATCAGTCGCGCGAGATCGTCCGCCGTCGTCCAGAGTTCCTCGTGGTTCACGGTCATCGTCGGGATGCCGAGCGCCCGCAACGTGTCGTCGACGTTCCCGGACCCGAAGGCATGAAGCAGCGTGACCGCTGACGAGTTGTCGGACACCTCGATCATGGGCGTGAGCAAGTTGCGCACGGTGATAGAACCGTCGTCTTCGAACTGGAGGTAGCCCGAAGTGCCGAGGTCCTCAGCGGCATCAGCATCCGAGATGAAGAGATGGTCGTCGTAGTAGAGATCGCCGCGGCTTAGTCGCAGTGCGGCCTCGTAGAGCACAGCCAGTTTGAACGTGCTCGCCGCGTAGTACTGGATGTCGCCGCCGAACTCGGCCGAAACGCCGTCGGTCAGCCGCTTCACCGAGACCGAAATGTGGTCGCCATCTTCTCCGGCGGCGACCTGGATCGCCTGGTTCAAGCGCTCGGATGGCTTCAACGGCACGACTCCGGCCGGCAAAGGAAGGGGAGTGGCTGATTCAGCGGCAACGGGACCAACGGCGCTGTTCTCGTCGCGAGTCGCAGGGCCGAGATCGTTGACCGGCACCCGAACCGGCGAGGACGAAATGAACACACCCGTCGGCGAAATCGGGGAGTCGTCGCCTTTTACCGCCTGCGCCACACTTAGCGCGAGGTAGACGCCGGCAGCGACGAGCGCCACGCAACCCGCAGCAAGGCCAGTCGGCCACGAACCGCGAACTGGATTGCGATGCCGGGCAACCATGCCCATCCCGTAGCCTCCGGGACCCCACCGGCCCGTATGCTACATCGCAATTCCGCCACGCCCAACTCGTGTTGCAGCCCGCGGCGTTGGCGCGTGCGAACGCGGGCGGTTCGCTACCATGAGTCGCATGACCGGGCTTCCCATCTCCTTCGCCGATGTGCAATCCGCCGCCGAACGCCTCCACGGGCTCGCGAACCGGACTCCCGTGCTCACCTCCCGCACCTTCGATGAACTCGTTGGCGCGCAAGTGTTCTTCAAATGCGAGAACTACCAGCGTGTGGGTGCGTTCAAATTCCGCGGGGCATACAACCACCTCTCCCAATTGCCTCCGGACGCCAGAACGCGAGGAGTCGTAGCCGCCTCCTCCGGGAATCACGCGCAAGGCGTCGCTCTCTCCGCGAAGCTGCTTGGCATCCCTTGCACGATTCTGATGCCCGACGACGCACCGAACGCGAAACGCGAGGCGACCCTCGGCTACGGCGCAACGGTTCAGCTCTACGACCGCCTAAGAGACTTGCCGGAAATCGTCGTCCGTAACGCCGCCAAGCCCACCAACGCCTACATCGTGCCGTCGTTCGATGACCCCTGGATCATGGCCGGCCAGGGCACAGCCGGCCTCGAACTCGCCCAGGAAGTCTCCGACCTCGACCTCGTGCTCGCCCCCCTCGGTGGGGGCGGTTTGCTCTCCGGCACCGTGACGGCCGTGAAAGGGATCTCTCCCACGACGCGCGTCATCGGAGTGGAACCGGAATTGGCCGACGATTGGGTGCAAAGCCTCGCCCGCGGTGAGCGCGTCATGATCGATCCTCCCGCCACGATTGCGGACGGCGTCCGCACCCGCCAGCCAGGCAAGCTGACGTTCGAAGTCGTCCGCGCGCTGGTGGATGACGTCGTCACAGTCACCGATGCCGCGATCGAGGAAGCGACGCGATTTATGGTGCTGCGCATGAAAACGGTCGTTGAACCGACCGGGGCGATTCCTGCCGCAGCGCTCATGTCCCGAAAACTCGGCGACCTTCGCGGCAAGCGCGTCGGCGTGATCGTCTCTGGCGGCAACGTCGACCCCGAAGTGCTCGCCCGAATCCTCACAGCCACTGGCCCCCTCTCGCAATAGCTTTAGCGTGTCGATGTACTCCATATCGGAGGCCGTTATGAAAGGCGAACCCCAACAGGTTCACCGGCCCGCCCTTGTGCTCGGCGGCGGCGGTGCGCTGGGCGTCATCCAGGCCGCCTACATTGCGGCTGCTTTCCACCTCGGCTTCCGCCCGGAAATCGTCGTCGGAACGAGCGTTGGCTCGCTCAACGGCGCCTGGATTGCACTCCACCCGGACCAGCCGGAAGAGTTGCTCCGCATCTGGCTCAGCCTCGACCGTCTCGCCCTGGTCAAGATCCAGCCGTCACGGCTCGCCTCGCGCATCCTTCACCCGCTCAGCGTCACCACGAACGACGTCGTCCCCGAACTCATCCGAAGGCACATGCACGAACGCGACTTTGACCACACCGAACTCGACCTCGCGATCGTCGCGACGAACCTCACCCGCGGCGAAAAGCATGTCTTCCGAAGTGGCTCCATCGGCGGCGCCATCATGGCCTCAACCGCCATCCCCGGCGTCTTCGAACCAGTCAAGATCAACGGCGATCAGTTCGTGGACGGCTGCGTCACAGCGGCCGTCGACATGACAACCGCTCTGGCTATGGGCGCCACGGAGATCCTCGCGATCGACCTCACACCGCCACCACCGTTGGCCCGGCCGAAGACCGCTGCCGGAGTGCTCAAGCAGTCGTTCAGCATCCTCAGCTCGGCGACTACCCGCGCTGTCGAGGCATGCCTCTCCCAACAGATGCCCGTGCGAGTGATCCGTCCCGATCTCACGCGAAACTCGCCCTGGAAGCTCGACGACAGTGCTGGTTCCATCGCCAGGAACTTGCGACTGGCCAACGAATCGTTGCACGGGGTCTTCGATCAGGACGGCCACGTAGCACCCGAAGGCACCTGCTGGACGGACCCGCGAAGCCAAGGTCCGGAGTTCGCTCCGGCCGAGCCCTCGCGGTTCTTTCGCTCACACCCAAAAGCGAGCTAGCTGGACCTTGTCGGAGCTTGCTTCTGGAAGTCGGCCGGGCGCTTGGTCAGGAAGGCCTCGATCGCTTCCTTGTGCTCCCACGAACGATAGGCCTCGCCCAGCGCTTCTCCTTCACGTCGCATCACCAGGTTCAGGTCAGACTCGTTTGTGTTTTGGTGGATAAGTTGGCGGATCTTCGTCATGGCAAAAGCGGACTGCCCGCACAGTTGTTCGCCCATCTCGATCGCACGGTCGACGAGGTTCTCTTTCGCGACGACCTCGGTGACGAGGCCTGCCGAAGCGGCCTCGGCTGCCGGGATCATCCGCCCCGAAAGGCACCATTCGAGCGCGCGTGCCTGGCCCACCATTTGCGGCAGCAAAGCTGAGCTCGCCAGTTCGGGCACCAGGCCCATCCGCACGAAGAACATCCCGAAGCGGGCATCTTCACTCGCGATGCGAATGTCCATCGGCAGCACCTGCGTTACGCCGATGCCCACGGCAGTACCGTTCACCGCCGCGATCGTCGGCTTCGGCAGCGATCGCAGGAACGCGACCCAGTTCGTTGGCGGCGGCTCGTCACTGGCAGGCGCCGGCGCCGCGCCGGAGTCCCGTGCGTCGCTGTTCGCGCGAAACACCGCATCGACATCAGCACCCGCGCAGAACGCGCGCCCGGCGCCGGTGACGACGATTGCGCCGACGGAATCGTCCTCGCACGCGGCCCGCATCGCCGCGGTCAGTTCGGACATCATCTTCGGCGTCCAGGCGTTCAATTTTTCGGGCCGGTTGAGCGTCAGCAGGGAAACGCGGCCACGCTTCTCGACGAGGATCTGTTCGTACGACATAGGTCGGATACTCCCGGAGGAATTAGCGCCCGAAGCATAGCTGGACGAAGTCCGTCGCACACCGGTCTCTCCGGCGAGGCGCTGGCCACCTGATTTGCTCTCTTGCGTACACCGGCGCGATCCAAGGTACTGTTGGACAATAGAAAAGCTGCGCTAGAATTCGCGTCAGGATTCTGTCGTTATTCGGTGAGGAACAATGCCTTTCCCCCCGCCCGACCGCGAACTTCGAGCTCGACGCCACGACCCCGATGATCCGTTCACCACGAGTTACAAGGTCTACGCCTCCGGTCGTCTCAAGGGCGCAATCATCCCCGTCGAAGAGGATGATGAGGGAGCCCGCTGGGAAAGCATCGCCCTGGATGGCAGCGTGAAGCGGTTCAAGTACCGCAACGCGGCGCGGGATTATCTCTGTGAACTCCCGTCGCCCGCGCGCCCTCCAGGCAAGTAGCAGCAGCGCCCGGGCCTACGCCCCTCGGGGCAGCGTTATCTGAAACGAAGCGCCGTGCGGTTCGCGGTCTCCGACCGATACGGATCCCTGGTGCGCTTCGACAATCGCCCGGACGATCGCCAGGCCCAGTCCAGACCCTCCGTCTTTTCGGGCGCGTCCGGCCGACGACCGGTAGAACGGTTCGAAGACGTGGTCGCGGTCTTCGGCGGAAATGCCCGGCCCGCTGTCATTCACCTCGAGCGTGACCGATTCACCTTGTTCCACGACGGCCACCTCGACCGACGCGTCTTCCGGCGTGTGCAAGAGCGCGTTCGAAACGAGGTTGTTCACGACCTGGTACAGCCGGCTTGAGTCACCGGTCACTCCCGAATTCCCGGCCGACCGAAACGAAATCTGGCGAGTTGGTTGCCGATCTCTCGCTTCCTCGACGACGTCACGCGCGATGCCCTGCAAATCAACCGGCTCACGGGCCAACGGTCGGTCCTGGTCCAGGCGCGCGAGCAGCAGCAAGTCTTCCACGATCAGGCTCATCCGCTCTGACTGCTGCGTGATCCTCCCCATCACCTTTTGCAGATCGTCCGGCCGGGAACTCGCGCCTCTCCCGAACAATTCCGCATATCCACGGATCGAGGTCAATGGCGTCCGAAGCTCGTGCGACGCGTCGGCCAGGAATCTTCGGAGCTGTTGTTCCGAACGCTCCCGCCGGGCGAACGAATCCTCAAGGTCGTTGAGCATCTCGTTCATCGCAATGCCGAGCCGACCGATCTCCGTCCGAGGATCAGCTACGGGCATCCGTTGGCTCATGTCCCCGGCTGCAACGTTCGCGGCGGTCAACGCGAAGTCGTCGAGTGGCTTCAGGCCCAGGCGCACCAGCCAGAACGCCACCACCGCCAGCACACCGAGCACGCCGACCGTCGCGATCAGCCCGACGAGTTGCAGACGGTCCATCGTCTTGTCGAACTCCGTCATTGGCACGGCCACCAGCAAAACCCCCGCGCTGTTCGGCAGCGCCGAAGCACTTACGCGGAAGTTTTGCGAACCATCGACCGAGTCGGCGGTGAACATCCGCGTCTCGCCGGGAGCGACGGTCGGGTCTTCGGGCAACTTCGGGATTGGATACGTCTCTTCGAAACCGAACGAAGTCGCCCGGTCGGCGAGGTCGCTTGAGAACCGCACCTCGGCGTACGTCCCCGGAGGAATGCTCGCCTGGAAGTTTTGCGGAGCGCCGCGCGGAGGCCCGCCACGGACGTCTCCCGTTGCCGTCCCCGAGGTATCGGTCGGCGTGGAACCGGTCGCCGAGGGATCGGCTGTGGTGGCCGACCGGCCAGGCTGGATGTCGCGGAAGCGTTCGTCGAGCAGGCGCACGGTTGCGGGCCCTCGTGCTGCCTCGACCTGCTCGTCGACACGAGTCAGCATGAACGAACGGATCGAGTAATAGGTCGTCACTTCCGCGATCCCAAGGCCTAGGGCGACTACCGCCATCAGTCCAAGCACAAGCCGAGTGCGAAGCGACACCGACCTCATTCGCGCGCCGTGCGCAATGCGTAGCCGAATCCGCGGACCGTGTGGATAAGCGGCTGTCCCGCGCCATCGATTTTCCGCCGCAGATAGCTGATGTACGTCTCGACAATTCGAGCGTCACCGTCGAAATCGTAATTCCAGACGTGGTCGATGATCTGTTCTTTCGAAAGCACACGGCGCGCGTTCAGCATCAGGTATCGCAGCAATTTGAACTCAGTCGGCGTGAGATCGATGACACGGTTCGTCCGCCGGACTTCCATCGTTTCCATGTCCATCTCAAGGTCAGCGAAGCGCAGATGCTCGCCGTCGTTGGTACGAAGGCTTCGCCGCAGCGCGACCCGTACCCGCGCAATCAGCTCGGCCAGGCTAAACGGCTTGCAGATGTAATCGTCCGCGCCAAGCGTGAGCCCGTGGACGCGATCGTCTGGCGTGTCCCGCGCGGTCAGGAAGAGCACGGGCACACGCAAGCCTTCGGAATTCATTCGCCTGATGACTTCGAATCCGTCGATGTCGTCCATCATCACGTCGAGCAACACGACATCTGGCCGGTAGCTTCGGACGAGGGACAGGGCTTCCCTTCCTGCGCTCGCAACCGCCACGTCGAAGCCTTCGTAGCGCAGGGCCGTCGCAACCAGGTCGGTTATCGCGTCTTCATCGTCAACGACGAGGATGCGACTCGTCGCTTCGGCAGTTTTCGGGGCGGACGATTCTGGAACGACGGCCATGGTGAACAACTCTCGGGCGTGAATCGCGATCAAGCGTGCCTTATGAATATTGATGAAACCTTAGAACTCGCTGAGAGAAGTCTGTGAGAAAGGCTCCCTTACGCGAAAATCGCCGCGCGGCACGCCTTTTGCGACTTCTCCCCGCGAATTCCCAGCATTCTCTCAGCCAATCGGGGTGCAATTCGAAACGACTTTCCCCCGAGTGCCCGTATCGTGGGCGCTACGCATCGCCCGGAGCTTCATGTGGTCGAACTTTCACCGTCTCTGCTTCCAGAACTCGATTCCGATGCGCCATGGATTCGGCGAAAGCTGGGGTGGATGATTGCGCTGCTCGTGGTCGTCGCGGCCGCAGTCGGCGGCTACTGGTACTTCATTCGCGACACCTCGACACCTGCGGCAGCCCCTCAGCAACAGACCACGACCGTGACCAACGGCCGGCTGGTCACCACCTTCAGCGGCACAGGCACGGCCTCGTCGACGCTCACCTCGAAGCTCACCTTCCAGACGTCGGCCAAAGTCACCGCGGTGAACGCGAAACTCGGCGATACCATCACCGCCGGCCAGGTCCTTGCCACGCTCGACTCCGGCGACGCTCAACGGAAACTCGATTCAGCCAAAGTCAGCCTCGCATCCGCGCAGTTGAAGCTCAGTGACCTGCTCAAGCCCGCGACCTCAAGCGCTGTCGTCAGTGCGCAGGCGTCGGTGTCCGCGGCCCAGTACCAGTTGGCCAACGCCCAACAGAACCTGGTGACTGCTCAGGGCGGTCCGGACGCCACCGCGGTCGCTACCGCCGACGCAGCCGTCGCCCAGGCCGAACAATCGCTCACCAGCGCCCAGAACCAGGTGCAGTCGGCGTGGATCTCGCTCCTCACAGCCCAGCGCAACTACTGCACCACCGACAACCGCCTCGTCAGTGTCTGCCAGTCCACCGATCTGCCCCTCACCCAGACGAAGGTCGACGCCCTCATCGCGGAGATTCGCAATCCTGCGACCACCGCCGTCGGCACCGCCGCCCAGTCCCTGATCAGCTCGAATACCTCCTACGGCAACACACAGACATCCGTCACGAACGCCACCACCGCCCTCGCCACCGCAAAGACGAAGCGCTCGGACCTCGATACTCCTCCGACGGCGCTCGCTATCCAGCAGTTGCAGACCGCCATCGACAACGCCAACGCCTCCGTGCTGACGGCTCAACAGAAACTCGATGACCTGCTCAAAGGCCCGACGGCCACCGACGTTGCCCAGCAGCAGGGCGCAGTGCAGTCGGCTCAGATCACGGTCGATACGGCCCAGGTAACGCTCGACAGCGTCACCTTGGTCGCCCCCTTCGCCGGAACCATCACTGCGGTAGGCATCGCCGTCGGCGACACGGTCAGTCCCTCGACCGCTGCGTTCACCATCACCAACACGGACGCGATCCGGGTTGACCTCGCCGTCCAGGAAGCCGATTTCGTTGGCTTGAAGGCCGGGCAGTACGGCATCGCCACCTTCACCGCGCTCACCGGCTACGAATACGTGGTCCGCATCACGTTTGTGAATCCGACACCAACAACCACCCAGGGTGTCGTCAGCTACCAGGTCCAGGCCGAAATCTTGCGCGCGAGTCAGCTCCAGGATCCAGCGACGCAGCAGGCAGTCGTCCAGGCTCTCGCTGCTGTTGGCACCGGCGTTCGGGCCGGCGGGCGCACGGGTGGTGCGCCGGGGACGGGCGCGGCGGCGGGAATAACCCCTGGCGCGAACGGCGCCGCGGGCCGTACGCCTGGCGCTGGCGCAAACGGCGCCGC
>JBDTNM010000057.1:0-14778 GCA_039933735.1 bacterium
TTCTCGCAAAAGAGGTGCTGTTCTAGCGTGCGGATGGACTGTGCCTCCAGGCGAAATTTCATGTTCTGACAACAGTTGCGATCTAGTGAACCATTCAGCAAGCGGGGATATGTTCGCTTGGAGTACGGCAATGCTCGCCGGTTTTCGATTTTGCGCCTTTCTTGCGAACGGGAACGATTCTCGTATGCGAATGACATTCGGAATTCCTAATGGATGCCAGAAATATGATTCACGTTTATGCAATAGTGGGTGCTTAGTGAAGCGGGTCGATTCCGGCTGTGAACGACACCTTGAGGCCGTGGGGTCTATTGAGGTTCCCTCACGCGGCAACGACCCGGGTGCGGCCTGTTGGGCCGGGCCTGGGATTTGGTGGCGAAGGCGTTCTGGATTATCTTTGGGACTCAGGCACGAGCGAGGACTGCCAGAGCGCCCCCGTAGCTCAGCGGATAGAGCAGTGGTTTCCTAAACCATGTGCGCAGGTTCGATTCCCGCCGGGGGTACCAACTCTTCTTTCGTTTGCGACGTTTGGCCCGACTCCCATGGCGCGGGTCTATTCGCGGACGCTCTCGAGCCGCTTGTGAACGGCGTCGTCGTACGGTTCTAGCAACTCGGCGAAGTCATTTTTCGGGCTGTTGAGGAGCGGCGAAACAGGACGCGCGATGAGGAGGTCTTCCGGGGCGGGGACTAGCAATGCCTTCAGCTTTTGGATGTTGTTCTCGGCCGGGTTGAGCCAGGTGTTGGTCTGTTCGTCGTCGAGGATCACGGGCATGCGGTTGTGGATCGGGCGCACGAGTTCGTTTGGTGTCGTGGTGACGATGGTGAATGTCCGCACACGTTGACCGGGTTCCGGGTACCACGATTCGTAGAGGCCGGCGAACCAGATTAATCTGTGGTCGGGCCGGTGGAACCAGAGAGGCTGGCGGCGTTCCTTCGGGCCGGTCCATTCGAAGAAGCCGTCTGCGGGGACGATGCAGCGTCGGCGGAGAAATGCTTCACGGAAGGCAGGTCTCTTCTCGATGCCTTCGGCGCGAGCATTTATCTGCCCGACGGGCTTCGGCAATGCAGGAGCCCAGTGGTTGATGAGGCCCCATTTCGCTGGCACGATTTCGCGGTCTTCCAGGCGCTGACGGACGATGAAATGGTCGTCGGTGGGGGCGATGTTAAAACGTGGGGTGTAGCCGGGAGTGAGGGAGCCGCGCGAGATGCCCATCTCGTCTTCGAGCTGGGCGCGTTCGGACTTGGTGAGGGTGAAACGGCCGCACATTGGCTCTCAGCGTACTCCCCCGGGGAAGTGATTTCGAAGAGCGAACGTCTGCCCTGCGGTACGATGGTCGCCAATGAAAACAGGCCCGCGATGAAGGTCGACGAGATTCCGGTGGCGCACACCCCGACGGGAGGTTGGCATGGCGAAATGCCGCCGCTCGTCTTGTCCGGATGCGACGAACCCCTGGCGAACGGTTTGCCGGACTTTCGAGGTTTGTGGCAAGCGTTCGAAGTTACGGACGACGGCATCCCATCGGCCGATGTTCGTCATCGCGAACGAATCGAACAGGCTGGGAATCGGGTAGTGATCACGGCTGGCGGGATTATCCACGACATGCGGGCTGACGGGACGCTGGAGAACGGCGTTAACGACGTCAGCGCACGAGGTTTCAGCCCGATTTCGGTGGCTGCGCGTTTCGAAGGCGAGACGTTGGTGCTGCGGCCGAACGACGCGTTCGTGGCGGTAACGAGGCATCTCGAAGGCGATGTGCTGGTGTGGAACCTCGTGCCGTTGGGGCGGATCACCCGGATGCGCCGAGTCGAGTGAGACTCAAGCCCAAGTTTGACCGAACGGCCATGGAACGGTGGCCTTCCCGGCATTGGCCCGCGGCCTCGTGTGGTGACATCGTCCGCAGAAAGCAGTACCCATCCCGAAGACAGAAGGTGGCACGATGACTGAGTCTCAGACATTGACGCGGCAAGAAAAGGCAACAGAGGACTTCGACGTCCTGGTTGTGGGGGCGGGAATCTCCGGGGTTGGCGCGGCTTATCACCTTTCGCACCAAAGGCCTGGCACCAGCTTCGTCTTGCTCGAAGCGCTCGACAGCTTCGGCGGGACATGGTGGACGCATCGGTATCCGGGCATTCGGTCGGATAGTGACCTGTACACGTTCGGTTACCGCTTCAAGCCGTGGACAAGCGCTCCAATCGCATCGGCCGACGAGATCTTGAAGTACATGGGCGAAGTGATCGACGAAAACGACCTTCGACGGCACATTCGTTACAACCATCGGATCGCTTCGGCCGAGTGGTCGAGCGCAGAGAACCACTGGACTATCGAGGCCACCGACACGGGCACGGGCGAGACGAAGCGCTTCACCGCGAAGTTCTTGTGGATGTGCCAGGGCTACTACCGCCATTCGCAGGGATACACACCCGAATGGCCGGGAATGGACCGCTTCCAGGGCGAAATCGTGCATCCGCAAACGTGGCCGAAGGATCTCGACTACAAAGGCAAGAACGTGATCGTGATCGGCTCGGGCGCGACCGCAGCGACGTTGGTGCCGGCAATCGCGGGAGATTGTGCACACGTGACCGTGCTGCAGCGGTCGCCGACGTATTTCATCCCTGGCCGGAATCAGAACGACCTCGCCGACACGTTACGAGAGCTTCAGATCGATGAAACGTGGATCCACGAAATCGTGCGTCGAAAGATCTTGTTCGACCAGGCCACATTCACGAAGCGCGCGTTCGAAGAACCCGACGCGGTCAAGCGCGAACTGCTTGCTGGCGTGCGGGCCTACCTTGGCCCGGACTTCGACGTCGAGACGCACTTCACTCCGCACTATCGCCCGTGGCGGCAGCGAATCGCTTTCGTGCCGGACGGCGACATCTTCCAGGGAATACGGTCGGGCAAGGCGTCGATCGTGACCGATGAGATCGACACCTTCACGGAGACGGGGATCGCGCTGAAGTCGGGCGAAATGCTCGAGGCGGACATTATCGTGACGGCGACGGGCTTCAACCTGAACGTGCTCGGTGACATCGACTTCGTCATCGACGGCAAGCCGCTCGATTTTGCGAAGACCGTTACCTACCGCGGGATGATGTTCACCGGCGTGCCCAACATGCTGTGGGTGTTCGGATACTTCCGGGCGAGCTGGACGCTGCGTGCCGATTTGCTCTCGGACTTCGTGTGCCGGCTGCTCGCTCACATGGACGAGAGGGGCGCGAAACGTGTCGAGGTCGCTCTGCGGCCCGAGGACGAAGACATGGCCTTGCTGCCCTGGATGGACCCGGAGAATTTCAACCCTGGCTACCTGATGCGCGCGATGGACCTCTTGCCGAAGCGCGGCGAGAAGCCCGAATGGCAACACTCCCAGGACTATTGGCGCGAGAAGGACGAAATCCCGCTGGTCGACCTGGACGGCCCGGAATTCGTCTACAGTTAGAGTTGGCGAGAACCGGGTGCGGTTCGGCGGAGTAACGACTGCTAGCCGAACCGCCCGCTGATGTAATCCTCTGTGCGCTTGTCTTTCGGCGTGGTGAACAGCTCCTGGGTAGGCCCGTATTCCACGAGCTGTCCGGAGATATGTTCGTCCGTGAGCATGAATGCGGTGTGGTCCGAAACGCGGGCAGCCTGCTGCATGTTGTGAGTCACGATGACGATCGTGAACTGCTCGGCGAGCGAACGCATGAGGTCTTCGATCTTCAGTGTGGCGATCGGATCGAGGGCCGAGCAGGGTTCGTCCATCAAGACGACTTCCGGCTCGACGGCGATGGTGCGGGCGATGCAAAGCCGCTGTTGTTGGCCGCCTGAGAGGGCGATGCCGGGCTTCTTGAGGTCGCTCTTCACCTCTTCCCAGAGGGCCGCAAGCTTCAGGGAATGTTCAACCCGGTCCTTGATTTCGGAACGGGATTTCATCCCGATGAAGCGGAGGCCGGCGGCCACGTTTTCCTCAATGGACATAGTCGGAAACGGGTTGGGCTTCTGGAAGACCATCCCGATGCGCTGGCGGACGCGGGTGGCGTCGACGCCGGGGGCGTAAATGTCGTCGCCTTCGAGGAGGATTTTGCCTTCGACTCGCGCGTTGGGCGCGAATTCGTGCATTCGATTGAAGGTGCGGATGTAGGTGCTCTTGCCGCAGCCCGACGGCCCAATGAGCGCCGTCACGGAGTTCCGGCGAATCTCCATGGAGATGTCTGTGACAGCCTGCTTGGAGCCGTAAAAGGCGGAGACGTGCTGAGCGCTGATGGCGACGGGCGCATCCGAGACCGGAGCATTCTCACGGCGCTGCGTCGATTCCGGCACGGTCACATTGGAGATGGAAGACAAGGTGGGCTTCTTTTCTACTTGAAGGTTTGTCATTGGGTCCTCCTACTGACGGACGGTGACTCGGGAGCCGAAGAGCGCCCGCACAGAGAGGCTGATGACCAGGATGACGGTAACAAGAATGAGGCTCATCGCCCACGCCTGTTCGTGCCAATAATCATACGGCCCGGTCGCATACAAATAGATACGCCTTGGGAGCGAATCCATGGGAGCTGTGATATCAGTGGTATAAAACTGGTTGCCGAGGGCAGTAAATAGCAATGGCGCCGCTTCACCGCAGATGCGAGAGAGCGCGAGCATGATGCCGGTAAGAACGCCTGGGAGGGCGGTCGGAAAGACGATGCGGAGGACCGTCCGCCAGCGAGGGGCACCCAGCGCGTAGCTGGCCTCGCGGACGGAGCGCGGAACCAGCAGCATCATCTCTTCGGTAATGCGGGCGATGATTGGGACAAGGATGATGGCGAGCGCGAGGCTGCCCGCTATCGCGGAGAAGTGTCCCTGGTTGACCACTACCAGGCCGTAGACGAACAGCCCGACGGTGATCGATGGAATTCCGGCCATCACCTCGATAACGAAGCGGACATAACCCCCGAGTCGGTTCTGGCCGAATTCAGAGAGGAAGATGCCGCAGCCAATGGCCACGGGCACGCCAATCGCGAGCGCCATGCTGACCATGATGAGGCTGCCGATGAGGGCGTTGTGGACGCCGCCGCCTTCACGTCCGGGGCGGTTCGGCTCCTGGGTAATGAGGTCGAGGCTCAGACCCGGCAAGCCTTCTTTGAGCAGGTAGAAGAGGATGAGGAAGAGCGGGATCACGGCTGCGAGGGCAGCACCGATCATTGCCGCCGTCATCAGCCGGTCAACGAGCTTGCGGCGACGGTAGAGGCCCTGAGTGCGCGCGAGGAGGGGGTTGTTCTGCGCCATGGTCATTCCTGCACCACCACACGCTGGCCGCCGGTTACTTTCCAGACGAGCAACCGGGCGATGACGTTGATGACGAAGGTAATCAGCAGAAGGATGAGGGCGACTTCGATCAGGGCAGAGCGATGCAGGTCCGTCGCTTCAGGGAACTGGTTGGCGATGACGCTGGCCATGGTGTAGGCGGGGGCGAAGATGTTGTCGGGTACCTTCACGCTGTTGCCGATGACCAGGGTGACGGCGAGCGTTTCGCCGACAGCGCGGGCGAGGCCGAGGATGGAGGCGCCGAGTACGCCCGAGCGGGCATACGGCAGGACCGTCATTCGAATCATTTCCCAGCGAGTGGCGCCGAGCGCGAGGACACCTTCACGCTGGCTGCGCGGTACGGCAGCGATGACATCGCGGGAGACCGCCATCACGGTCGGCAGAATCATGATGGTGAGGATGAGGCAGGCGGAAAAGAGGCCGGTGATCAGCGGCGTCCCATCGAAGAAGGGCACCCAGCTGAAGTAGTCGACGACGACCGGACCGAAGTGGTCACGGATGAAGACGCCCATCACGAAGATGCCCCAGAGGCCGTAGACGACCGAGGGAATCGCCGCGAGCAGTTCGACGAGATAGGAAACGGGCCGGGCGATGTAGGACGGAGCAATTTCGACCAGGAAGAGGGACACGAGGACGGCGATAATCGTCGCAAAGATCAGCGCGAAGATTGACGTAATCATCGTCCCGATGATGAACGCTCCTACGCCGTAGACATTCTGCGACGGGTTCCAGTCGGTGCTCCAGACGAACGAGGCGCCGTTCGCGGTGATCGAGGGCCAGGCTTCGTGGGCCAGCTCGTAGAAGACTCCGATGATGACCAGGATCACGACGGCGGCACCGGCGCCGGTCAGCGCGTTGAACAACCAGTCCCCGGGCTTGAGCCGGTTGTTGAGGCTGGGCCGTTCCTTGGCTCTTCGTCCAGCCGTTCCGATTGCCATGTACTGCTCCGACGGATGGTGGTGGGATGCTGACGGATGCCGGGCGTTCGCCCGACATCCATCAGGATTGATTCGTTGGAGGCGGACCTCCGGGCTGGTTAGCCGCCCTTGAGGCTGGTTTTGGCTCCGTCGTCACATTTCAGCGACTTCAGGGTCGCCTCGATTTTCGGAAGGAGGTTGGTTGGCAGCGGGGCATAGTTTAGTTCGGTGATGGTGGTCTGGGCAGACTTGTCGTGGTAGGCCCACCAGAGCATGTCGACGAGCGGGGTCTGCTGGGTGCACTTGCCCTTCGACTTGGGAAGGATGAGGTAGGTGAACGAGCTAATCGGGTAGGCGGTATCGCCGTCGGCGTTCGTGATGGAGAGGCGGTAGTCGGCGGGGAGTGTCACGCTGGCAGCCGAGGCACTGGTACCGTCGATGGATGGCGTAACGAACTTGCCGGCCTTGTTCTTCATATCTGCGAAGGCGAGTTTGTTCGTCTTGGCGTAGGTCAGTTCGACGTAGCCGAGCGCGTAGGGGGTCTGCTTAACGACGTTGGTCACGCCGTCGTTGCCCTGTCCGCCCTGGCCGACGGGCCATTTCGGCGCGGTGGCCTGGCCGACTTTGGTCTTCCATTCGTCGCTGACCTTGCTCAGATAATCGGTGAAGACGCCGGATGTACCAGAGCTGTCCGACCGGTAGGCAACTTGGATGTCTTTGTCGGGCAGTGAAACGCCAGAGTTGAGGGCCGCGATTGCAGCATCGTTCCATTTCTTGATGTTGCCGAGGTAGATGTTCGCCAATGTCGGCCCGTCGAGCTTCAACGGGCTCTTCAGTTCGGGCACGTTGTAGGTGACCACGACGGCGCCGAGCACCGTGGGGAGGAGCTGGGCATCCGGTGCGGCGGTGAGCTGGGCATCCGACATGCCGACGTCTGAAGCGCCGAAGTCGACTGTTCCGGCGGTGAACTGGCTGATGCCGCCGCCAGAGCCAACGGGCTGGTAGTTAACCTTGACGTCCTTGGCGACCTTTTTGTTGTAGTCGTCGAACCAGGCCTGGTAGATCGGGGCCGGGAATGTTGCTCCAGCTCCGGTGAGGTTGGCCGAGTCGCCCTTGCCGATGTCGGCCGCGAGTCCTCCGGCCGTGGCTGAAGCTACTGGCGAACCCGAAGCTGTCGTATTCGTCGCCGTGGTGTCGTCGTCATCGTCTCCGCCGCATGCCGCGGCCATAAGAGAGGTGGCAGCCAGAAGGCCGACCACCGCGAAGGCCCACTTGCCCGTTCCAAATAAGCGCATAGTCAAATATCTCCCCTGTTTGGGTGGGGCATGTTCGCCCCCGCCTAGCGGCAGGCTATGGCCGCCCCATTAATGAGTGATTAACCCAGAGGTCCGCGCGTGCACCCTCAAGACCTGGTGCCTGAGCGGCGGCCGGAGATTCGTTTATCATCCGGCGCTGCGTGATCCGGAACCGAACACAATGCGGTGCGGATGATCTTCGGAGGCTGCATGGTGGTTGACCTGTCTGAGACGAAGCTATTGAAGCGCGTACTCATCGCCAATCGTGGCGAGATAGCCATCCGCATCGCCAAAGCGGCGACGGGGCTCGGTATCGAATCGGTCGCTGTGTACAGCCAGGCCGATGCTCGGTCGCTTCATCCCCGGTTCGCGACGGAGATGGTTGAACTGCCAGGCGAGGACGCCGTGGCGCCGTACCTGGACGCGCGGTCGCTGGTAGACGTGGCGAAGCGAACGGGATGCGACAGCGTGCACGCCGGCTACGGGTTCCTTTCCGAGAGCGCGGATTTCGCTGCGCTGTGCGCGGCGGAAGGCCTTGTCTTCATCGGTCCGCCAGCGACGATTCTTGCGACGTTCGGTGACAAAGTTCGAGCGCGGCACCTGGCGCGCTCAGTCGGCATCCCCATCGCACCGGGCAGCGCGGAGGCCGTCGAGACGGCGTCAGCCGCGGGTACCCTGGCTGAGTCGTTGGGCTACCCGGTGATGATTAAGGCGGCGGCGGGAGGTGGCGGCCGGGGTATGCGGCGGGTGGAGAACGCCGAGGAACTGGGAGCCGCTTTTGACCGCTGTCGCAACGAGGCCCTTGCCGCTTTCGGCGACGGAACCCTGTTCGTGGAGAAGGCGATTGCGCGGCCGCGGCATATCGAAGTGCAAATCGTGGGCGATGCCCAGGGCAACGTTCTGCACCTGTACGAACGCGATTGTTCGGTGCAGCAGCGGCATCAGAAAGTCGTGGAGATTGCGCCGGCACCGGGCCTCGACGCCGGTCTGAGAGCACGAATTCTTGCCGATGCGGTGAAGCTCGGGCGCGCGGCAGGCTACAGCAACGTTGGAACGGTGGAGTTCCTCGTCTCGGCGGAGAGTGGGGAATACTTCTTTATCGAGTGCAACCCGCGAATTCAGGTCGAACACACGGTCACGGAACAGGTGTTGGGCCTGGATCTCGTCGAAATGCAGTTTCTCATCGCATCGGGCGCGACGTTGCTTTCGCTGGGTCTCGGCGGACAGGACGAAGTCCCCACACCGCGAGGATTCGCGGTGCAAGGACGGGTGGTCGCTCGCGGCACGGGGGAACTTTCGAGTTACAAGGAGCCAACGGGCGCCGGCGTACGGGTGGATGCCTGCGGATACGCCGGATACGAGCCGTCGCCCCAATTCGACCCTCTCTTTGCCAAGGTCGTGGGATCGTCCAACTCTTCTGGCTCGTTCGAGTCCGCGGTCGACCGGACTCTCCGGGCGCTGGGCGAATTCCATGTGGTGGGCTTGCCGACGAATCTCGGCGAACTGCGGGCCATCCTTTCGGACCCAACGTTTCGGGCCGGGCAGGCGACCACGGACTGGGCGCCAGTGCCGAGCGAGGATTCGGCTTCGGTGGCGAATGGAGCGATTGCGCTGCTCGATGAGCAGGCTCCGGGGGCAGAACGAGCTGCCCCGGTGGTCGCGCCGCCCGCGTTGCATGTCCCGGAGGGGATGCTTGGGGTGCAAAGTCCCGTAACGGCGACGGTCCTCGAACTCTCGGCGAAGGCGGGTGACCGGGTGAAGGCCGGCGACACCATTCTCATCTTGAGCGCGATGAAGATGGAAACCGCGATCACCGCACCTTGCGACGGGCTATTGCTCTCGATGCGCGCGCTGGCTACCGGTGGCAACGTCGCTTCGGGCGAAACGCTCGCCGTGATAGAGCCAAGCGGGCCTGTGGTAGATGCGGCCACACCCCTGACGAACGAAGAAACCTGGGAGCCGGTGCTCCAGGATATCGAGACGTTGCAATCGATCGCATATGCCAGGTTCGCCCCGGGTTCCAACGACCCTGGCGTCGTACGGCAACGTGGGCGGGGAAAGTTGACCTGTCGCGAGCGGATCTCCCTCCTGTTGGATGAAGGCTCGTTCCGTGAGGTCGGTAGCGCGGCAGGCTTCGCTTCGTACGACGACGAAGGGCGCATTTCGGACTTCACGCCGGCGAACCACGTGGGTGGGTGGGGCGCGATCGACGGGCGCACGACGGTTGTTTGCGCGGACGACTTCACCTCTCGGGGAGGGCACGCGGACGGGGCGATCAGCGCCAAGAGTGGGTATCTCGACCGGCTATCAATCGAACTGCGTGTCCCTTCCGTGCGCCTGCTCGACGGTTCGTCGGGTGGGGGAAGCGTGGCGGCGATGGTGCCCGCCCAGCGCCAGGAAGGTGAGAGTTCGGCGCAGGAGAGTTCCGGTGCGATCCGAGCCGGCCGGCCTCGTGTGACGGGTAGCGGAGGTTCGTACTTGCCGGGCCATCTCGGCAGTTCGATGTTCACGGAACAGCTTTCAACGGTGCCGGTAGTGAACATGCTTCTCGGAAGCGTTGTGGGAATCGGCGCCGCCAAGGCCGTTCTCGGGCATTTTTCGGTGATGGTGCGAGACATCGCCCAGCTCTTCGTGGCTGGCCCTCCCGTAGTAGCCCACGCCATGGGCTACGACATCTCGAAAGAGGACCTGGGAGATTGGCGCATCCATTGCCGGAATGGCTCGGTCGACAACCTGGCCGAGACGGAAGAAGAAGCCGCAGCGCAGACGCGCCAGTTTCTTTCGTACCTGCCGGGGAACGTCTACGAAGCTCCGCCGGTACTGGCTCACAACCCAGCGGACCCGATCGACCGGCGTGAGGACGAACTCTTTACGCTGATCCCGCGAAAGCGCACGACGACATTCGACATTCGGCGGGCGATCAGGCTGATGGCGGACCAGGGCTCGTTCTTCGAGTGCGGGCCGCTCTGGGGCACCGACCAGGTGACCGGATTCGTGAGATTCGACGGCCATCCTGTCGGCGTCATTGCTTCCGATAGCCGGCACGTCAACGGTGGAGCACTCACTGCCGATGGCTGCAGCAAGCTCACTCGCCATCTCGATCTCTGCGACCTCTTCCACATCCCCGTGCTGAACCTGGTGGACAACCCCGGGTTCGCTGTCGGCGTGGAACATGAGACGACCGGGACGATTCGGAAGGGCGCGGAATGGATGGTTGCCTTCGCCCAGGTGCGGGTGCCGATTTTCACGGTGCTCATGCGCCGCAGCTTCGGAGTGGCCGGGAACAACTACGCGACCCCGCAATCGCGTCCTTCGGTGCGCGTCACGTGGCCGGCCGCCGACGTTGGTGGCATACCGCCAGAGGGTGGAATCGAGGCGGCGTACCGGCGGCAGCTCGCGGAGTCTGCTGACCCGGCAGCGCTGCGGGCAGAACTCAACGCGCGGATCGAAAGTGCCCGGGGACCGCTCGGACCGCTCTCGCGCTTTCAGATCGAGGAGATGATCGACCCGCGTGACACCCGCCGATTCATTTGCGAGTGGGTGCCAAATGCGTACAAGGTGGCGACCGCGCCGGGACGGCTTGGGCCGCGGGCGCTGCAATTCCGGCCATGACCTTCGTTTCACCCAACGTTTCGCTATCGACCGCCGAAGATTCGGCCGGTGCAAGGAGAATTCAATGACTGAGAACCGACAAATCATGATCGCGAAAGTGCCGAGCGGACGCCTCGAGTTGTCCGACTTCGCACTCGAAACGGGCACGGCGCCTGAGTGCGGGCCAGACGAGGTGCTGTGCCGGACGCTCGCGTTGACGATTGGAGCAGGCCAGCGAGCCGGGCTGCAGGGCAGTGCCAGCTACGCCGGAGCGCCGCGATCCGGCGTGGTGATGGGCGGCACTGGTGTTGCCCGCGTCGAAGCTTCGAACTCCAGCCAAGTCCAGGTTGGAGACGTTGTGGTGGGACCGACCGGTTGGCAAGAGTTGTCGGTACACCCGGCGAAAGCTCTCCGAAAGGTCGATGCCACGGTCGATCCGAGCTTGCACCTGGGACTTCTGGGAACGAATGGGCTCACGGCATTCTTCGGGCTTCTCGAAGTGGGCCAGCCGAAGAACGGGGAGACGGTGGTTGTCTCCGCCGCTGCGGGGTCGGTGGGCCACGTTGTCGGGCAAATCGCGAAGCGCGCGGGCTGCCGCGTAGTGGGCGTGGCTGGTTCGGATGAAAAGTGCCGGATGCTGGTCGACGAACTCGGATTCGATGCAGGAGTGAACTACAAGGACTCAGATTTCCGGGCCGCGTTCAAATCTGCGACTGCGGACCGGATCGACGTGTACTTCGACAACACCGGCGGCGATATCCTCGAAAGCGCACTCTTCCGAATGAATGCCCACGGTCGAATCGTATGCTGCGGAGTCGTTTCCCAATACGACACGTCGAATCCGGGACCAGGCCCGCGAGGCGTTCCCGGGCTGCTGGTGAACAACCGCGTGCGCATGGAGGGCTTCCTCGTTTTCGACTATGCGGACAGGTACGAGAGCGCTCGGACGGAAATGCTGAAATGGGTCGCCAACGGAGAGTTGAAGCCGCGCGTGACGGAATTCCAGGGCCTCGAGAAGGCGCCAGAAGCGTTCATCAGCATGCTCGCCGGCGGGAACATCGGAACGACGATCATCCGAGTCAACTGACAGGTCGCAAGCGAAGGGAAATCTCGATTCCGCAGGTTGCGTAGAATTCGGCCGGCGCGGGATTTCGCCCGCCGGAGTTGCATTCGATGGTCGCTCCCCTTGAAGGAATCCGGGTTCTCGAAATCGCGAACTGGCTGGCGGCGCCGGCGGCGACCGCGCTCATGGCCGACCTCGGCGCCGAGGTCATTAAGGTTGAACCGCCCGGCGGCGATGTCTACCGCGGTTTCCTGCTGAAGTCCCTTGGCTATGACTTCGACTTTCCTACGAACTACGCGTTCCAACTCGATAACCGTGGGAAGAAGTCGGTCACGGTGGCGCTCGATAAGCCGGGTGGGCCAGAACTTGTTCAGCGGCTGGCGAAAGACGTGGACATCGTCATCACGAACCTCATCCAGGAACGGCGGGTGAAGTTCGGGCTGACCTACGAGCACATACGTGCGGTCAACCCAGGCGTGGTGTTCGTGTCATTCAGCGGCTATGGGACAGAAGGCCCCGACGCCAACCGCACCGGGTTCGATTTCGCCGCGTTCTGGGCAGCGAGCGGAATCATGGGTTTGCTGGGTGAGCCTGACGCGCCCCCGCCCATCTGCCGAGGGGGGCAAGGGGATCACACCACCGCTCTGAACATTCTCGCTGCGACGCTGGCGGCGCTTCGCCTGCGCGACAAGACAGGCGAGGGCCAGCACGTGGAAACGACCTTGCAGGCCTCCGGCATGTGGACGATTGCCGGGGACATCCAGTCCGGGCTTGTTTCGAAGAAGGATGCTCCACGAACAACTCGAAAGAGCCCGACGAACCCGATCTGGAACAGCTACGAGTGCGCGGACGGCAACTGGATCTTGCTGGTGATGCCGGTGCCATTTCCCAACTATTGGCCTCGCTTCTGTGCGATGGTGGAACGGCCGGATTGGGCGGCGGAGTACACGGACCTCGCCAACCTGCGTGCAAAGACGACCGAGCTGACTGCTGAGATCGACCCCATCATTGCCAGCCGTGACCGCGGCCACTGGGCGGCGAAGATGGACGAGCACCACTTAATCTGGGCGCCGGTTGCGACGGTCTCGGATGTCGTGAACAGCCCCCAGGTCCGCCAAATGGGCTGGTTCACCGAGATCGATCATCCCGAGTTCGGACGATTCGAAACGCTCAATACGCCGTTCAAACTGCATGGCGCAGACGTAGGCCCGCAAGGCCCGGCGCCCGGACCGGGGGAGCACACGTTCGAGGTTTTGTCCCAATTCGGTCTGAGTTCGGACGAGCTTAGCGAACTTGCGGTGCAAGGGATCCTCGGCTAGCGGTCCTGGCCGAACGGCCCAGATGTGCTGATTTCGTATACTTCCGCCCTGCGGTGTGGCCAGAGGCCCACCCTCGGGGTGAGCAAGTGCCACAAGCTGGCCGTGGGTCAGGACGGCTGCAGTCGATCGGGCCGTACACGCTGCTGGACCGTGTGGGCTCCGGTGGCATGGGTGTGGTCTATCGGGCCCTCGATCGGCGGTCGGGCACCGTGGTCGCGTTCAAGCTCCTGCACGACCACATTTCCGCCGATCCTGCCGCAGTGGAACGGTTTCGGCGCGAGGCGCATGTCGCCAGCCTGCTCCGGTCCTCTTACGCCGTGCATGCGCTGGATTTTGGCAGCGAGGACGGCCAGTACTATTTCGTCTCGGAATTCGTTGATGGTCGCCCACTCTCCGAAGTGCTGGCGGAGGGCCAGCCCGAACCACTGGCCGCAATAGCGATCGTCAGCCAGGTAGGCCTCGCGCTCGACGAAGCCGAGAGCCGCCAGATCACGCATCGCGACATAAAGCCAGAAAACATTCTCTTGAGCGAAGACGGATCGGTGAAGCTCGCCGACTTCGGGATCGCGTCATTGGGCTACTTCGGCGGACTGACTGTCGCGGGCAGCTACGTTGGGACCCTCGCGTATTCGGCGCCGGAACAACACCGCGGCCAGGCGGATATTCGGTCGGACATTTATTCCCTTGGCATCGCGCTTTTCGAAATGCTCGCGGGACGCAAACCATTCGAAGGTCCGACTCCGGCCGCGCTGATGTCACTCCACGCTGAGGCGCCTGCTCCATTGGAACTTCTCGGCGGGCAGCCCGCAGAGTTGGTGGACCTGGTCCGGCGTTGCCTCGAAAAGGACCCGGCCGACCGTTTCCAGCATGCATCGGAATTTCTCGCTGCACTCGACTCGGTGCGGCCTCTGCTTGGAGACGAAAGCCGACAGTCGGCGGCGCTAGAGGCGTTCGTTGGCGGGCTTGATGCGACCGGCGTTTTTCCCGCCGCTTCGATCCCGAACGCGACCGCTGCCCGCGTATTGGAGCCAGATGAAGCTCTTCCGGTGGCGGTGACGAAGGCGGGTTCGAATCCGAGTGGCGCTGAGACTGCGAATGGCGCGACGCATGCAGAACCGGCGCCAGGCTCGGCGTCCATTGATGGGCAGCCTGGATCGAGGCGCCGCGGGCTCGTGATGAGCGGAGTGGTCGGTCTGGGGCTGCTCGCGGTGATTGCGCTCGGTATCAGCCTCGTGGCTGCGAAGGGTGATGGTGACGACGGCAAAGCCAGCGGCGACGGGCCGTTGGTGACCTCGACGGCATCCGCCGCAGCCGC
>JBDTNM010000058.1:0-14614 GCA_039933735.1 bacterium
TCATTCGCTCCGGCTGGTTAAACGTGAAAACGGCGATGCCGGGTTTGTGAATCGCCGTTTCGAAGCCGAGGAACTCGCCGGTTCGGAAAGCCATGGTGCTGCTCCAGCGGAAAAGGTGGCGGGAGTATAGCGAGGCCACCGAGTCGGCGGCGCGCACGTTTGGAGATCCGGGTTCAGATTCATTCCTTACACGTTTTACGCTCCGTTACCCGAACGTTTCCCAAACGGATACAGAACGACCGACTCTTTTGGCTCATAACCAACGATGTGCTTCCCGACCCCAACTTTCTTGGAGGGAAGTATGAATCGAGCCAGTTCACTCATTTTCGCGACCGCTACGACAGCCCTGACGGGTGCAGCCGTGGTGATGGCCGCGGGAGGCACCATTTTCGGCCTGGACAAGATCACGCCATCGGGCGGGCAGAGCCAGGCGCAGACGAACAGCGCCCCCGCCGCATTGGTGCTTGCGAGCTTCCAGCAGGAGCTGGTGGCAGAGACCGCCATCGCTGCCGTCGCGACCGAAGTTCCGTTCGCTGCCGCCGGATGGACACAGGGAGCAACGGGAGGCGAATCGGAAGCGATCACGCCGGACGCTCCGGCCCCTCAGCCGACGAGTTTCACAGAGCGAAGCACGCCACCGCCCGCCTCGACCCCCGCTCCCGCGACCCCGACGAGTCGACCGGCGGCCACAGTCGTGCCGCCAACGGCGAACCCACCGGAACTGAGCGAACCGCCCTCGTTCGTGATGCCGCCAAACCAGCCAGCCGCGAAGGCTAGCACTCCGCCTGCGATAACACCGGTCGCCCCGGCGGCGGCCTCGCCGACGGCAGCGGCGCCAACTGCTCCCCCAGCGCCAAAAGTGACATCGACGCCCAAGCCCAGGAGCAACGACGACGACGATCGCGAGGAGGAAGACGATGATTAAGGCTTCGAAAAAGCGCACCCGCTTCGTGATGACCCGCGTCGCGACCGGCACCGGCGCTGTCGGAATGTTTGTCTCGCTTTGGGCGGGGGTTGCCCTGACTGCCCCTGAACCGACCTGGAGTTCGCCCGCCGCCGCCCAGCCCGACAGCGCCGTGGCGCAACAGGTGATCGAACAGGACGGATGGCGCTGGGACGCGGATGCCGGCGAATGGGTCCTGGTCGCAGCCCTCGATGCGAGCGGAGAAGCAACGTCCGTTTCCGGCGCCCCCGCCGCGACTTCGGAGGCGGTGCTCGCACTCAAGCCGCAGGCTCCACCTGCCAGCGCAGCACCTGCGGGCGCTCCACCTGCCGGCGCCTCGGCCGTGGCCTCCGCCCCGACTACCAATTCGACTGCCCCGAGCGGTGGAAGTGCGGGTTCGCCACCACCGCCGCCGACCTCCGCAGGCGCGGTTAAAACGGTACCCGCCACTGCTCCCTCCGGGTCATCCGGCGCCCCGCCCCCCACGGCGCCGCCGGTGAACCTCGGTGCGGGTGCGCCTCCGCCGCCTACTGCAGCGCCCGCAGGCAGCGCCGCGCAGCCACCGGCCCCAAAGCCGGCCCAGCCCACTGCTCCCGCCCCGACAAGCGCCCCGGCGGCCCCATCTGCGCCGCCGCCCACCGCGCCTCCGGCGGCGCCGCCTACCCAGGCTCCCCCGGCGCCGACCGCACCACCAGCGCCGAAGCCAACAACTCCCCCCAAGACCACGAAGGCTTCCTGACGATGAAAGTGTTCGCACTGTGCATCTTTGCGGGGGTCATCGGGAGCTTCGTCGGAAACGGGACAGGCGTGACGTTGATCGCTCGCGGCCTGGACGCTACTGGGCCTCATGGGGCCTGGTACGCGTCCCGCGCGGCAGGCGTCGCCAGCTATCTCTTCCTCTGGCTTGGCCTGGTCGGCGGGCTGCTCATGTCCTCTGCATGGTTCGATGGCATGCTCAGTCGCGCCCGCCTGCTCGCCTTTCACCAGTCCGCGACCATCGCCGGGGTGCTCCTCGGGCTCGGCCATGGGCTCGTCCTCATCCCGGATCACTGGACGCAATTCGGATTGTTCGATGTGCTCGTGCCGTTCGGCTCGTACTACAAGACCTTGCTGACCGGCATCGGCACGCTCGCGCTCTACCTGTCGGCTATCGTCTCCATCTCCTTCTGGTTCCGAAAGCAAATCGGTATGAAGGCGTGGCGGTACCTGCATTACTCATCCGTCCTGGCCTTCGCCGGAGCGTTCTGGCACGGCATCTCGGTCGGCACGGATTCCCGATCGACCTGGCTCATGCTCGTTTACCTCACTACCACCCTGGCAGTGGTTTTCGGCGTAATGCTGCGAATCACCTATCGACGGGCGGCCGTGAAACGGTCGACTGTACCTATCAGGACAGAAGCGCAGGCCGCCTGAGATGAACTACACGCCTGACCAGCTGCACACCGCCATCGAATCCGGGATCGCCCCTGGCGACCCGGAACTGGCGGCGCTTGTGCGGTTGGCCAGGCGACTGTTCCGTCTCGCGCCGGCATCCCCGTCGCCTGACGCGTCTCGGCGGATGCGCCTCCAGTTTGAAGCGGTGATGGCTGGCGAACGGCCGGGCCGCTTCGCAAGCTGGTGGCCGTTTAGCTCCGTCACTAGTTCGAACCGGCCCGCGGGCCTCGCCCAGAGGCTCGCCGCCGGGGCTTTGTTCCTCTCGGCGGCCGGCGGGACTGCCAGCGTGGCCACCGGCGTTACTCCTTCCGAAGCTGCCCAGGGTGCGGTGAGGCTCGTCGTCAGCGTCGGACAGAACCTTGCGCCGCACACCTTCCTCGAAGAAAGCGTTTTGAGGGCCTCCGACCAGGAAGAGCCGGAACCGCCGCTCACACCGGGGCCGCACCAGGCGAACACCAACCCGGTTTCTGGAGCGGACCCGCAGGGCTCGGGTACCCCCGGACCTTCGCAATCCGCGATTCCCGGTGCGGCGGCAAGCAGCGAAAGCGGCGACAAATCGCCCGCTCCCACAGTTGACGGCACGCCCACGCCCTCCTCCACGCCCACGGGCATTGCATCTGCCACTGCTACACCACGATTCCCGCCGGACAATGCCTCGCCGAGCAGCACTCCTCCGACGCAAGGCCCGGCGGCTCCGCCTCCAACGCCGACGCCGACCAAAGGCGTCGCGCAGGTCTCGCCGCCCACCGCCACGCCCCAATCTCCGACGGCGACGCCGACCGCTACTCCGACTCCGCCCGCGCCGACGTCCACGCCGACGGCGACGCCAACACCGACTCCTACCCGGACGCCCGGCGCCACCCCGACGGAAGACCACACCGAAACGGAGGACGATTGACCGCCTTTCCGTCCACCGCGGGAGTGAGAGGGCCTCGCCATTGGCGGGGCTTCCGCGCGTTGTTCGCCGCGTTCGTCAATCGCGAAGCGGCGAAGTACCGCCATGCGGAGGCGACACTCGAACACGAGGCGCTCCGTCGGCGTGACCAGGATGCCTGGCGGAAGGTGTTCGAAACCGAGCACTCGGCAATCTATCGCTATGCCATCGGCCGCCTCGGTTCCCCGACCGACGCCGAAGACGCGACCAGCCAGGTCTTCGCCGAGGCGTGGGAGCACGCCCCCACCTACGAGGACCACGGCTTACCCGTTCGCGCATGGCTGTTCGGCATCGCGCGAAACGTGGTCAACTCCCATCGTCGGCGACTCATCCAACGCCCGCCGCAACTCTCACTTGAAGATCATGACCGCGCCGACCATGATCCCGCCCTCGATGCCGACCGGCTTGACCTGGCGAAAGCCGTCGCGACGCTCGAACTATCCTGGGCCGAAGTGGTGACACTTCGTTTCATTCATGGGCTGTCGGTAGCCGAAACCGCCTCAGCCCTCGGCCTGAGCGTCGACGCAGTGAAGGGCAAGCAGGCTCGCGCCCTGGCGCAGTTGCGGAAGTCGCTCGCCTCCTGATCGACCCCTGGCAAGCCGCCCTCGCGCTGCACCGACGTACCATCACAGGTAGATGATCCCGCCGCTCTTCGAATCCCTTACTGGCGCGCCTCCGATCGAAGTCACACCGTTGGTCGACTACGGCTACCGCGCGGCCTGGACGGTCATCACCAGATCCGGCAAGTACATTGTAAAAGCGGACGAACGCCCGGACCTGGTGACGAACGAAGTGATGGCGATCCGGAACGCCGCCACCGCCGGGGCGCCGGTCCCCGAATTCGTGGGCTTCGGCGAAAGGCCGGCGCCTGTCGTCGCGTTCAAATGGGTGCCGGGGTCGTCTCTCCACGGGTCGACCAACATTGAGGCCTGGCAGGATGCGGGCAGGGTGCTTCGCCGCATCCATGCCGCTCCGCCCTTGCGTCCTCGACCAGTGCCCTGGGGCGAGGCCATGGAAGGCTGGTTCGCCGCTGAACTCGGGTGGATGGCCGAGCGCGGTTTCATCGAAACCCACGAAGCGACCGCCGCCCGCGCAGTGGCAGAGACCTTACGGCCCACACTCGACGCGACTCCGCTGACCTGGACCCACGGCGATTGCCAGGCCGAGCACTTCATCATCGCTCCCGATTCGAACGAGATCGCAGCCGTGATTGACTGGGCAGATGAGCACGAGGGCGCACCGGAAATGGATTTCGCGGTGCTGGGATTGTTCGACCCCGAAATGCTCCGGCACGCGATCGATGGATATGCGCCCACGGCCGAGTTTCGCCAGAGATTGCACACAACGCTGCCGCTTTACCAGGCGATCCGAGCTGCCGGCTCGCTGCGCTGGCTCGAAACCCACGGGTACCCCGGTCACAGCTGGCCTGTCGAACGCGTGCGCGCGCTACTCAAGTAAGCCTGTTTCGGCCCAACGCTTCGGTGACTCACACCAGTGCGTCGGACGAGGACCAGAGCCGCGTTGATGCACTTCCGCACCTTTAAGTGTGTTTGCCGGTCACTTATATTCGGCGATATGAAGCTGCTCCTCACGTCGGCGGGTATCAAGAACCCGACCATCCAGAACGCCCTGGTCGATCTCCTCGGCAAGCCGATAGCCGAGTCGAACGCGCTCTGCATTCCGACGGGGGGCTACGGCAACCCCTATGGAAGCCCCGCCGGGCCGTGGCGCTTTATCAGCGGAAAGTCCGATCAACCCATGTGCGAACTCGGCTGGCAGTCCCTCGGAGTATTGGAACTCACCGCGTTGCCCAGCATCGACGAAGCGCGCTGGGTGCCCTGGGTTCGAGAGACAGACGTCCTGCTCGTGAATGGCGGCGATGCCCTCTATCTCGCCCACTGGATGCGGCGATCCGGGTTGGCAGATCTCTTGCCGTCACTGGATGGGAAAGTGTGGGTGGGATTCAGTGCGGGGAGCATGGTGTTGACGCCCCGCATCGGAGAAGACTTCGTCGGGTGGAAGCCGCCTTCTGGTGGCGATGAAACGCTCGGAGTCGTCGACTTCTCAATCTTTCCGCACGTGGACCACCCGGACCTGCCAGAAAATACGATGGTCGCAGCCGAAAAATGGGCGGCCGAAATCAATGGGCCGGCTTACGCGATCTGCGACGACACCGCTATCACGGTGGTCGATGGGACCGTCGACATCGTCAGCGAAGGGCACTGGAAGTTGTTCAACGCGGCAACGAACTAGGCGAGGTCTGCTGCCTCGGTTTCGGAAAACGGCGCGTAAGCAGCAAATTCCACGTCGTACGCGGCCTCCGGATTCCTGCGGACGCGCTTATCGAGCCGGGTAACGTCTTCGCCCACGAGGATGCGCCAGCGATCGGCCTTCACACCGTTCAGGATGATCGTGGCGGCTTTCGCCGCCGTAGTCGGCGCCCTCGTTTCGAACCGTTTGATCATCTCCTTCTGCGCTTCGAGGAGGGCCGGTTCGTCCATGTCCATGGCGCCGGGAATGCCCATGGCGGCAAATCGCTGGCGCATTTGGGTCTGCTCGGCCGCCGAAAGAGGCACATTGTCGCCAAGCAACACTCGCCGCGAGTTCAAGCCGATCGGCGTGCCCACTCCGCCCGGCATCACGATGTGTGCCTTGAGGTGGGGGGCGTTGTTTCGGAAATCGGTGATCAACGCTTCGGTGAAGCCCTTCACCGCGAACTTGGCCGCGCTATAGGCCGTGTGCGTCACGTTCGGCATGAGCGCCGCCCAGAAGCCGTTTGCGCTCGAGGTGTTGACCACCGCGCCCTCTTCGGACTTCAGCAGCATCGGCATGAACGCACGGCAGCCGAAATAGACGCCGTTCCAGCAAATGTTGAAGACGCGGTCCCACTCCTCACGTGAGGCGTTAACGAAGCTCGCGCCACCGCCGATACCAGCGTTGTTGAAAAGCAGGTGGATCTTGTCGGTCTCCTGGTCGCGCGCGACCTCTGCCGCGAAGCGCACCATGGCCGCTTCATCCGCCACGTCCGCGATGTGAGTCGTGACGCGAACGCCGTCCGGCAATCCGTCGGCCTCGCAGATGCGCTTTGTCTCCGCCATGTTGTCGGCCAGCACATCGCAGATGGCGACACTGGCTCCTTCAGCGACCAACTGGCGCGCCAGTTCCCGGCCCATGCCCGTGCCGCCGCCAGTGATCACCGCGATCTTGCCCTTAAAGTCCTTCATGCGCGCTACCTCGTTGGCTTTCGGCGCAGCATAGGCTGCGAGCGACTGCCGGTGCCACGCCGGGCTACTGGGTGAAACGACGCTCTGTGCTCGTCGCTCTTCGACGATGCAACCAGCTCCTCACGTAGAATCCGCCCATGACCACCTGGTTCGATACCGCGCGCTTCGGCATGTTCATCCACTGGGGCCACTCGTCCCAACAGGGCATCGAGCTCTCCTGGCCGATGGTCGGCGGCAATGCCGCTCTTCCCGAAGCCAATATGTCGGTCGAGGCGTATCAGTCTTCGGCTGCGACCTTTAACCCCACGAACTGGGACCCGACGGCGCTCGCAAGGACGGCGAAGTCGCTCGGGATGCAGTACGCGGTGCTCACTTCCAAGCACCATGACGGCTACGCGATGTTCCACACGAAGACCTCGGACTTCGGCGTCCAGCATTCGGCGTATGGCCGGGACATCGTCCGCGAGTACGTCGACGCCTTCCGTGCCGAAGGGCTCCGCGTTGGCCTCTATTTCTCGCTGATCGACTGGCACCACCCGGACTACCCCGCGTTCAAAGACGAAGACAAGCCCTACCGCTTCGGCAGAACGAAGCCGCCGACCGACGAGCAGTGGGCACGCTTCACCGATGCAATGTTCGAACAGGTCCGCGAACTCCTCACGAACTACGGCACCATTGATGTCATCTGGTTCGACGGTGGCTGGGAGCGGAAGCCGGACCAATGGCGCGCGAAAGAACTCGAAGCGCTCATCCGGGAGCTTCAGCCCCACATTCTCATCAACGACCGCATGCCGACGGTCGGGGATTTCGAAACACCCGAGCAGTTCGTGCCCGCACAGGCGCCAGCGCGCACCTGGGAAACCTGCATGACCCTCAACGAGAGCTGGGGATACAACCCGAACGACTCGCACTGGAAATCTCCGCGGCAGGTCATCCACACGCTCTGCGAGGTGGCTGGGAAAGGCGGCAACTTGCTCCTCAACGTCAGCCCCATGGGAGATGGCGCCATGATGCCGGAGCAGCGAGCGATCCTCGGCGCCATGCAGCGGTGGCTCTCGGCCAATCAGCAGAGCATCGTCGGCACCGAACCCGGGCTCGAGCCGTGGCAGTTCTACGGCCCGAGTACAAAACGCGACGATACGACCTATCTCCACCTGCTCATGCGCCCCTACGAAACCGTCACCGTCCGGGGAGTGCCGATAAAACACGTGAAAAAGGTCAGCGTGCTCGCGACCGGCGAGGAACTCACGTTCACCACCCGCTGCGCAATCCTCGACCAGTGGTTCAACCCCGACCCGCTCGGCGAGATTACGATCACGGTCCCGGAAGACTCGCTCGATTCGTTCGCAACCGTGCTGGCAGTGGAGTGGGGAAACTAGAAGGAGTGCAGTGAGTACGGGATCTGGCGAGCATCGAGCCAGTCCGCGATAGCGGTCCGCGTCTCCGCCCTGCCGCCGAAGACGTGCTGCATCAGGTAGAGCAGCAGGCGGTCCTTCTGATCCGCGGGGACGCTGAGAAAGTACTCGTATTCATCCTTGCCGAAGAACTCGGCAACGGTGCCGCCGAGGTCCTGGCCGGCCATGATGAGGTCGCCGCTCTCGTCTGAAATATGGACTTCCACGAAGACGGCCGTGGTCCCGACTGTGCCTTTGAAGAGCGTCACGGATTCGTTTTGAGTAATGGGCCACCTCCTGACGCCATGGTGCCACGTTCTCCCGACAACGCGCGTCGCGGTTGGCCGACGAAGAATCGGCCCTTCGAGCCGAGGCCAAAGATTAAAGGTTGCAGCTGTTTCCTTTAATCCTCACTGCAGAGTTGAAGGTTTCCTTTAAAGGGCTATGGAGGGTTAACAGTTCTTATAGGCGATACAGCTCATCGATGACCTCTTGGGCCACCCAGTACTGCTTACCTCGAAGCCTCGGGCCCAAGCGCAAGAAACCCACGCTTTCCAGCGTCGCGATCGCATTTCGGGCGGTTGGCACCGATACGCCAGTTCGGGAGGCTACTTGGCCCACAGAGAGGTAAACCTGGTCGAAGGCGACGTCGAGAGCGCTCAGGGCGCTGGTGGACCGCGACGCCGACGAGACCAGCGGCCGGTATTTCGCGACTAGTGCATTGACTCTGCGAAGGCGTTGATCTGCTTCTCTCGCTTCGCGAATGACACCTTCGAGGAAGAACTCCAGCCAGGTTTCCCACGCCCCTTTCTTGCTGACAGCCCCGAGTAACTCGATGTACTGCTCGCGATTGGCCGCGAAGTACGCACCAAGGTAGAGGATGGGAGTCTGAATGACAGACCGGCCGATGAGGAACAGGGGGATGAGCGCGCGACCCAGGCGACCGTTGCCGTCTTCGAAGGGGTGGATCGCTTCGAACTGGTAGTGCATGAGCGCCGCATCGATCAGCGGACCGTAGACCGTTGGACGGTCGATGAAGGCAATGAGTTCGTTGAACAGCGGGCGGACTTGTTCGGGAGGAGGTGGGACGTACCGTGCTGATTCAACGTTCCCGCCAGGGGAACCAAGGTAGACCTGTGAACTGCGGAACTCTCCCGGGTGTCGGCGTTCGCCACGTCCGTGGCGCAGGAGGGCGGCGTGGAGTTCAAGCACCAGGCTGGTACTCAATGGTCGGCCCTCTTCCAACCAGTGCTGCCCGATCTCGATCGCGTCGATAGTTCGGAGGACTTCGGTCGTCTCGGCTCGCATGTCCGCGGAGTCTCCGGTCGCTTCCCCGAGCAACACCTCCTCGACCTGTGTGTAGGTGCCCTCAATCACATTGCTCAGCACGGCTTCACGTCGGCGCAGAGGAGCAAGCAAGAGTGCGGCTTCGATACGTCGGGATTCACCGACGAGTTCTCCGAGTGCGCCTCGGGCGTCGCCGTCCTTCAACAGCATGGCTCGGGGTATGGGCAGGTCCAGCGGAATCGGTGGCGGCACAAAGGCGTATCCACGGCCGACTTCCACCAGGTATTCCTGTTGTTCGGTTGCGAACTCTGACCGTTCCACATGTCCAACGTACAGCGTTTCCACGGAGAATTAAAGGTTTCAGCTGTTTCCTTTAATCCTCGCTGAAGAGTTGAAGGTTTCCTTTAAAAGGCTATGGAGGGTTAACAGTTGGCCTGACGCCAAGTGCCTCCAGCACCGCGACCGCGAACAGCGGGTGGCTCGCCTCACCGATGTGTACGCCGTCGGCCGCGTACGCCTCCGCGACACTCAATCCAGCCGTCGCCACGAGATCGTCGCCGCTGACCCAGTGTAGATGGTGGTGTTCGGCCGTTTGGCGCACCTGCGCGATGAAGCTGGCGCGGGCTTTCCGCATGCTTGCGGTCTGCAACGAAGGCAACGGCGAGAACGGGTAGCTGACGACGACAACTTCCAGCGACTCAATCCGGGCGAGCCGCCGCAACACCTCCGAATAGGTCTCCGCGACCGCTTTGGCGCTGGCGGGCGCGCGTGTACCAACCGCTCGCCGAGCGAATCCTTGCATCGCCCTGTGAGTTGCCCCGCGAACGCCCGGCTTGCCACGTGCAGCGCGGTCGAGCCTCCGTTCGGCTGACTTGAACGCGGCCGCCGCTCGTGCCCCGAGCCGATGTTTGACCTGCAATTCGACTGAGACGGCCCAGAACACGTACTCGCTGAGCGGCAGCAAGACGACATCGGGTTCGATCTCTACAACCATTCGTTCCGCGAATTCGGGTGCCCGCTCCCCAAGCGGCACGAAGTTCCGGTCCACGAATTCGAGCTCCCCGCGCAGCTCCAGGCCTCGGCGCACGAGTTCCGTCCAGGTCGGCCCGGACACGGCGGCGCCCCGTGTGTCGCTATTGCCAAAGACGAGGAGCTTCATCGCTGATGAATGCTACAGAGCACGAATCGCAGGAAGGAGTGCCTGCACGAGTTCGACATTTTCGTCGCGCAGCACCCCGTGGTCTTCGAAGTACCAGATGGCGCTCAGTACGCCAGCGGCGAACGCCCAGAGCGTCAGCCGCCGCGCGTCCACCTCCAGGATGTCTGAGAGTTGGGCAATCCGCCGCTCCGCGAGCTTCCGGGCGTCCGGCTCAATCCCGGTCCGGTTGCGCAGCAGCGCGCAGACCTCGTACGCCGGTTCGCCGGCCACACCCTTCGGGTCGATGACCAGCCACGGCTCGCGTTCTGCCCGCAGGATGTTCCAGTGATGCAAGTCGCCGTGCAGCAAGACCGCAGTGTCCTGGCTGGCGGTGAGTTCAGCGTAGATGCGTTCGGCGGGGTCGAACAGCTCGGCCGGGAAGCCGCCGCTCGTGCCGTTGTTGGCTGCGCGGAATCGCCCGAAAGCCAGGCCCCAGCGCTCTACCGTCGGAAATCCATGACCTGCCGGAAGCGGCCGGAACAGCCGCCGCATGGCCAACCCGGCGATCTCGGTAGCTGACACGTCGTCGTCGAGTTCAGCGAGCGTCGTCCCCGGCTCGATCCGTTCGAGCAGGATCGCCACGGCGTCCGGGTCGCCGGCGATCAGGCGAGCGGCGCCGTCGCCGGCGTACAGCCGCATCGCTTCGTATTCGGTCGCGTACTCCTTGTCCGCCGGGGCGGCCTTGAGCACGGCCTTCGTCCCATCCCGAAGCGTGACTGGCGCCACCCACGCGTACCCGACGTAGCCATACGTTTCGCCGACATCCGCGATGTCCCATTGCTCCCGGAGCCGCTCGAACATTGCCGGGAATCCAGCAATCCACGCACGACCCGCGTCACCGAACACATCGGTGAACTTCTGGGCGAGTTCTGGCTGAATCGTGGGCGACGGCATCGTCATCAGGATAGGGCTCCGCATCACTCCGGCCAGGCGCGATCACTTGCCAGGTTCATCCCCCACGCACCCATGCTTCTCGGGAAACTCTCAGAAATTTCTAACCCAACTCCAATGCGCCAGGCGGATGCTCGCAGTGTGCTCTTCATCACATTTTCCGACTTTCGAATGAGCCAGTGTCATTCGGCGGTCGGGAGTAGCGATGTAAGGGTGTACCTACTATCTGGTCATACAGGAGAGAGCGCCGGGAGAACTCCCCCGGCGACTTAAGGAGGCACATGAAATGGAAGCGACGATTCACGAAATCACCCCCCGAGCTGAGCACGCACACCACTGGTTGATCGAAGAGGCCTCCGGCCCCGTCAGCCAGGGCCGCTGCAAGCGCTGCGGCGTCAGCAAGGACTTCAAGAACTGGCTTGCCGATACGGACTTCATTACCAACGAAGAACACCGCATCGCAGCGTAGTAATCCCGCTCCGGCGGCTTCCCTTTTTTCCACGAGGCACGGAACTCCCCCCTCTTCCGTGCCTCGTTTTTGTTTGTTCAAATTAGTGAACAACTTCTCGCATTGAAGGGGGCGAACCATGCCGAATCCCAGCGGATACCACACCCTGACGCCGCGCCTGTTCGTGAAGGACCCGGCTGCCGAGATTGCCTTTCTGAAGCGGGTCTTCGGTGCATCCGGAGAACTCCAGGCGAACGTCCCCTCGGAGATTCGGATCGGCGACTCGCTGCTGTTGCTTAGCGGCGTCGAGGTGCGGCAACCCACGAGGTCTGTCTTCTATGTCTATGTCGAAGACGTGGAGGCTACGCACCAACGTGCGTTGCAGGCTGGCGCGGTTTCGATGGAAGAGCCCCAGGATGTGCCCTACGGCGACAGGCGCTGCATGATCGAAGACCCGTCCGGTACGGTCTGGCAGATCGCGACGATGACCCGCGCGCGCTAGAGCCGTGCTCAAACGATCCTGGTGATTGCCCATCCGCCCCAGGCGGCGACCAACACCAGAACGAGGCCCGGCCAAATATCGAACGCGTATCGGCGTCCCCCGGACGTCCAGGCGAGGACTGCCTTGGTCATCGTGTTCGTCGTGAAGCCGGCAAGGATCGGGATCACGCTGTCGCTCGCATCGAGCCTTCCCGCAGCCACTAACGAGGCGACTGAGATCGCGGCCGAGTGTGTATCGGCGAATCCGGCGGCACTGGTCGAGAGCGTCAGTCCGGCGCTCCCGAGCCATTCGTTCAGAATGGCCGAAAGAAACAGAATGCCTCCGACCGTAGCCGCGAAGATGACCGCAGTCTTTGGTTCAAATGCGCGGCCGGGCGCAAGGCTGATTTCCCCCTCCGCCCGCCACGCACGTAGCCCGAACACGACGCCGTAACCAGCGGCGACTACTCCCGCGGCGGCCATTGAGGGTCCGATTTGCCGGAGCGCAGCAGCGTTCGTGGCCCCGACGACAACCACCATCTGCACGACTGTAGCCAGCGTCGAAAGGGCGGCGGCGGCGACCGCGGGGCGCAGAATCGCTGGATCGCGGCGTGCGCGCGAGCCCATGGCGCCAATCGTCGCAGCGCTGGAGACGAAGCCGGAGGCCAGCCCGGCAAGCGGCAGCCCAAGGCGGGGACCAAACACCCGAAGCGCGATGTATCCGGCCGCGCCAATTGCCATCACCAGCACCACCAGGCGCCAGATGGTAAACGGGTTAAAGGCATCGTAAGGGCCGAGCGGTTCGTCGGGGACCAATGGCAGCACCACCAGCGCGGCGGCGCCGAGGAGGAGCCCATCGTGAATCTCTTGCTCCGTGAGTGCCTCAGCGGCCAGGTGCTGGAGCCGTTCGCGCGCGGCCAGGAGGATTGCCACGGCCATGCCGAATCCAGCGGCCAGTTGGGGGTCACGTTGGGCGAGCGCCCCGAGGAGGAATGCCACAAGCAGGGCCACTTCCGTCGTCAGCCCGGGATCCGTCCGGTCTCCGAGAGCGTAGGCGACCACCGTGACGGCCGCGACAAACGCGAGCGCTACGGCGAGGACCGCTGTGTCGCCGATGACCATGGCGATGCCGCCGAGGAGCGCCACGAGAGCGAACGTCCTGATGCCCGCGAAGCCGGTGCCTGGGCCAATGCGCTTCCGCCGCTCCCGTTCGAGCCCGAGCAAGAGGCCTATGCCCAGCGCGACTGCCAGCCGCCAGCCATCCGAGTCGAGGTCGATCAGGCCGAGACTCACATTAGAACCAGTGCCGGCGCTTGAAGAAATAGGCCATTCCGAGCGCCACCCCGGCGATGCTCACGATCATCAGGAGGAACCCCTCCTGGCTGTGCAGCCCGGGCACGTTATCGAAGTTCGTGCCAAAGATCCCCGTGATTAACGTCCCCGGCAGCGCCAAGGCGGAAACCACAGCGAGGACTTTCATCACCTCGTTCATCTTGTTGTTCAATGCGCTCAGGTACATGTTGAGGGCGACTTCGGTGTCCTCGCGCAGCGCTTCGAGCGTCAGATCCACGCGCAACAGGTGGTCGTAGACATCCCGGAAGTAGGGGCGGTCGCTCGGGTCGATGACAGCAAACTCGCCCCGCCCCAGGCGAATCATGTATTGGAGCTCCGGAGTCAGCAGGCGGCGCAATTTCCCGGCGAGCGAGCGTTGGGCCATCACCTGCCTGTGGTCCTGCCCGAATCGCCCGGAAACGAGGATATGGTCCTCGATCACATCCAGGTCTTCGCTCATCTTCGTCACTGTGGGCAGCATCGCATCGACGGTCCGGTCGGCAACTTCATAGAGCAGCCCAGAAGTCCCCTGCCTGGTATTCAGCCCCTGTTCGATGGCTTTCACCAGGGCGGTGATGGCCGATGGCTCCGTCTCCAGGTCGTGGTACGTCAACAGGAACTCTTTGCCGAGAAAGACGTTGAGTTCTTGCACGGTCGGTTCGGTGTCGCCTTCCACCAGGTCGGCAAGGATGACAAAGAGGTACTCGCCGAAGTCTTCGAGCTTCGGTGTGTGCAGGTAAGGCGAAAGGCAATCGTCGATCGCAAGTGGATGGAGATGGAGTTTCGCCCCGAGGTCCCGGAGCGCCGCCTCATCCTTGCCGCAAAGGTCATACCAGCGGAGGCCCTGGCCGGCGTCGCCCTCGCCCCAATGGCCGTCCCGGTTCGAGAAGATTCGCATCGCGGGGATGGTACGGCCTCCATGCCCATCAGGGCACAGGAGATGGGTCAGCCGTCTCAGCCTTTAGCCTGAAATCCACGAGCCCATGTGAATCACTGCACGGTCAATACGTCCGGCGCCGGAGAACCTGTTCGCGGCGGTGATGAGCCGC
>JBDTNM010000059.1:0-14564 GCA_039933735.1 bacterium
ATTGCTTCGAAGCTGGCCTGGAGGCCCTTCGAGATTTCCTTGAGCACGAGTTCGTCGATGGTGTTCATCGCCGAAGAGTCCGCCAACTGCCGAATATCTCTAAGCCCAGAGTGTCAGCTGCCTGTTCGGGACCAACCACGAACGCTAATTGGTGTCAGTCATCAGGGTGCGCGTATCTGGGCGGGGGGTCATTGAGCCAGCAAGGTCGCGTGCTAGGCGGTTGGCTTCCGTCTCCGAATCGTCGAACAGGAAGGAGCCGTGACGCTTCGAACCTAAACGACGGGATTGTGCCAGTTGAGCATCGCGTCAGAACTCGCAGGACCCCAGGTTCCGGGAGCGTATGTTTCCGCGGCCCGGCGGTCAGTGAGCACTCCGTCGACGACGGTCCATGCGGCGAGCACTGTCTCAATGCTGCTGAACAACGAGCCGTCCCCCGCCATCGCGTCGCCGAGCAGTCGCTCGTAGGCCGATTGGGCTCCGGGCTGCACATCCTGGAGATACAGTTCACGCTGTTCGCCCGCGAAGCCAGCACCGTGACGTTTGACTCGAGCAGCCAACGCAATCGCCGGGCTCGGCGCAATCCGAAATCGCAGGTAATTCGAACGGTCGGTCGTCTGAGCCAAATCAAAATAGTCTTTCGGCGGCGCTTCGAACTCGACCAGAATTTCCGTTGCCGTGACGGGTAACATTTTTCCAGCGCGTACGTACCACGGCACTCCCGCCCAACGCCACGAATCGATTTCCAACGAGAGCGCGCAGAACGTCTCAATATCTGAATGGGCGGCAACCCCGGGCAACTGCCGATAGCCTTCAAACTGACCGCGAACGAGGTCGGCGCTCGTGAGCGGCTTCACCGACTGCATCACTTTGGAGGTTTCTGCTCGAAGCGCCGCCGGAGACAGGAAGGCGGGCGGCTCCATCGCTAGCAGAGCGATGATCTGGAATAAATGGTTTTCGACCACGTCACGGAGGCAACCGACACCCTCATAGAAGCCACTGCGGCCTTGCAACCCAAAGTCTTCGGCCATGGTCATTTGCACGCGAGCGATGTGCTTCCGGTTCCAGATTGGCTCTAGAAATGAGTTTGCGAAGCGGAAGTAGAGAATGTTTTCGACCGCTTCCTTCCCGAGGAAATGGTCGATCCGGAAGATGGAATCCTCGGGAAAGTACCTCGATAACACGTTGTTCAGTTCCTGTGCTGAGGCCAGGTCGCGACCGAACGGTTTTTCGACTATCACGCGTCCGCTCTTCGCTAATCCCGCGTTAGCGATGCCCTCTACAACTGTTGCGAAAAGGGCTGGAGGTATGGCGAGGTAATGGGTCGGGTGTTTCGCGCCACCGAGCGTGACCTTGAGCTCGGAGAACGTCTGTGCCTCCGCGTAGTCGCCATCCACGTACTGGAGCACTGCCAGCAACCGACCGAGTGCCGGCGGATCTTCGACATTGCCCTGGGCCTCGACACTGCTTCGCGCGAAGTCCTTCAGGTCGTCGTGGGTCCACCCCGCTTTCGCCACTCCGACGATCAGACCGGGTAACGCGTTGCGCCTGGCGAGAGCATAGAGCGCCGGAAAGATCTGTTTGTGTGCGAGGTCTCCAGTCGCGCCGAAGAAGACAAGAGCGTCGGAAGCGGTCGGCTTGTTCGAATCCGGGTCATTCATGCTTTTCGTTATGCCCTCCGAACTGACTGCGCATCGCTGAAAGGAGGCGGTCGGCATAGTCAGCGTTCCCGCGCGACGAGAAGCGGGAGAACAGTGCTGAACTGATGACTGGCGCCGGGACGCCCTCTTCGATGGCGGCAAGTGCCGTCCAGCGGCCTTCCCCGGAGTCGGAAACGCGGCCGACGAATCCGCCGAGCTCGGGGTCTTCGACAAGCGATGCTGCTGTGAGGTCCAGCAACCAGGAAGCGACCACGCTGCCGCGCCGCCAAACTTCAGCAACTTCGCCGATGTTGATCTCGTAGGTGTAGGCATCAGGATCCCGGAGGGGTGTGGTTTCGGCGTCCGTGGCGTGTTCTCGAAGCCCAACGTTTGCGTTCTTGATGATGTTTAGGCCCTCTGCGTACGCGGCCATCAATCCGTACTCGATTCCGTTGTGGACCATCTTCACGAAGTGTCCCGCACCGTTCGGCCCGCAGTGCAGGTATCCTTGTTCGGCGGGAGACGGTTCCCCGTTCCGGCCCACGGTTCGGCTCGCGGCCTCTACACCCGGCGCCAGGCTCTTAAAAATCGGCTCCAGGTGTTCGACGACGGCCTTCTCACCGCCGATCATGAGGCAATAACCCCGTTCTTTACCGAAGATGCCCCCACTCGTGCCGCAATCGATGTAGTGGATACCCTTGGCCTTCAGTGTGCCGGCGCGCTCGAGGTCATCGCGGTAGTAGCTGTTGCCACCGTCGATGATGACGTCACCGGAATCCATGTGCTGAGCGAGGTTCGAAACAGTGGCGCCGGTCACGCTTGCCGGCACCATTACCCAGACGGCCCGCGGTTTCGTCAGCTTGCCGAGAAACGCCTCAATTGTCGTTGCTCCCGGTACGCCTTCAGCGGCCATCTCGGTTACTGCGTCAGCGTTCACGTCGAACACCACGCAATGATGTCCGGCGGCGGTTAGCCGACGTACAAGGTTCGAACCCATCCGGCCCAGGCCGACCATTCCAAGTTGCATCGATTTCTCCTTTAGTGGCGCTGTTGTGCCAGTTCGAGTTGTGCCCGGGCTGCCGCCATCACTCGTTCTGGTGTGAAACCAAATTTCGACTCCACGTCTTTGAGCGGCGCGGACGCCCCGAACGTGCGCATGCCAACAATTTCGCCGTTGGGACCGATGTACCGGTCCCAACCAAAAACTGAAGCCTGTTCAACGGCGACCCTCGCGGTCACGTGGGGCGGGAAGATAGACTCGCGATATTCACGGGGCTGGCGTTCGAACAACTCCCACGACGGCATGCTCACGACCCGGACTCGTACGCCGTCCAGAGCCAACTGTTCATAGACTTCGGTTACCAGGCTCACTTCGGTCCCGGTGGCCATCAAGATGAGATCGGGGTCGCCGGGCGCCGAATCAGCGAGGACGTATGCCCCAAGCCTCAGGTTGGACGCCGGGGCATATCGGCTGCGGTCGAGCGTGGGCATTGCCTGCCGCGAGAGCACCAGGATTACTGGCTGCGTCTTTGTCTCCATGATGAGCCGCCAGGCTTCCGCCACTTCGTTCGCATCACCGGGCCGCAGGACAACGAGCCCCGGCATTGAACGCAGTGAGGCGAGTTGTTCGATTGGCTGATGTGTTGGGCCATCCTCGCCGACGCCGATCGAGTCGTGCGTGAAGACATAAATTGCGGGAATCTGCATCATCGCGGCGAGCCGGATTGGCTCTCGCATGTACTCGGAAAAGATGAAAAAGCCGGCTCCAAAGGCGCGGACCTTCGACAGTACGAGTCCGTTCACAATGCCGCCCATAGCGTGTTCGCGGATGCCAAAGTGGAGGTTCCGACCACTCCAGTCGGTCGCGCTGAAGTCGTGGTCGCTTTCGCCAACCAGGCGCGTCAACGTCGACGGCGAGAGGTCTGCGGCTCCGCCGATGAGCCACGGCACGTTGCGCGCGATAGCGTTGAGCACGTCGCCAGAAGTTTCTCGGCCGGCAGCGCCTTTGGCGTCAGCCGGGAAGGGCGACAGTTCACTGTCCCAACCCTCTGGGAGGCCGCCCGCCAGCATCAAATCCAGCTGCAGCGCGAGTTCAGGGAAACGCTGTCGATACTCTCCGGCGAGGTCCATCCACTGCTGGCGCAGTTGGTGACCGCGGACGCCAATTGCACGCTGGAAGTGTGAGCGCACATCGTCCGGGACGAGGAACTTTGCGTCTTCGGGCCAGCCATAGAACTGCTTGGTTTGTCGTTCCTCTTCTTCTCCGAGGGGCTTGCCGTGCGCTTCCGCCGAGTCATGCTTGTGCGGCGAACCATATCCAATGTGGCTATCGACGATGATTAAGGTGGGTGCGGTCTGCTCCGCGCGAAATTGCTCGAACGCACGGCCGAGCATTGCCACGTCGTTTGCATTGCTCACCCGCTCGACATGCCAACCGTAGCTTCGGAAACGCATGGCGATGTCTTCACTGAAGGTCAACGACGTCGAGCCTTCGATCGTGATGTGATTGTTGTCATACACCCAGCAAAGGTTGGCCAGGGCGAGGTGCCCGGCGAGCGAAGCAGCCTCGCTGGAAACCCCTTCCATCATGTCTCCGTCGCTCGCGAGGGCGTACACGTCGAAGTCGAAGAGCGTATAGCCGGGCTGATTGAAGTGTGCTCCGGACCATCGCGAGGCGATCGCCATTCCGACGGACATGGCCACACCCTGACCGAGCGGCCCGGTGGTGGCTTCGACACCAGTTGTCACTCCATACTCCGGGTGCCCGGGACACTTCGACCCGAGTTGCCGGAATTGCTTCAGGTCATCGAGGGCCACGGCCAGTCCATCCTCGGGGGTGCCGTTTTCATCAGCGGCAGCCACCCCAGCCAGGTGGAGCAACGAATAGAGCAGAGCAGAAGCGTGCCCGCACGAGAGGACGAACCGATCGCGGTTCGGCCAGGCCGGATTCGCCGGGTCGTAGCGCAGGAATCTCTGCCAGAGCGTGTACGCGACCGGCGCCATGGCCATGGGAGTGCCCGGGTGCCCGGATTGAGCGGCCTGTACAGCGTCACAACTCAACGTGCGGAGCGTGTTCACCGTGAGGGTGTCCATTGGCGATCCGCCGACCACCCCGCGGGCGTTTTTCAGCAGCTGGTCTGTGTTGGGGCTCATCGAATCGCCGCCCCGGCGGTCATCGAATCGCCGTCTTGCTCCCACATGAGGAAGCCGCCCGCGAATGCGTTTGCGTTATCGCCGGGTCGGCAGTTCGGCGGCATCTTCTTCAGGAACTTCGCATTACCCCCTCCGATTACCACATCTGTTGGCTCCAGTGCGGCACTCAGCAGTTCGACCACCTTCGCAACGTGCTTTCGCCACTTCTTTTTGCCTTTGCGCTTCAAACCACCTAAGCCAACGTAGTCCTCATAGGTCCGCCTCTTGTATGGAAGGTGGCCCAATTCCATCGCTTCAACCCGACCGTCGACAATCATCGCGGAACCGAGTCCGGTACCAAGGCCAAGGAAGAGCATGCGCCCACCGCGATAGCTACCTAGCGCCTGCATGGCGGCGTCGTTTATGAGCCGTACGGGCATTTCGAAGGCTCTCTCGAAATCGAAGCCCATCCATCCGCTGCCGAGGTTGTGCGGTTCTGAAGCAGGCTTGCCGTGGACCACGACCCCGGGATAACCGATGGAGATAGCGTCGAATTCCCAGCCAGCCGCCAGTCGCTTTACACCGGCGACCATCTGTTGCGGTGTCAGTGAAGCGCTCGACGCGAACTTTCGTAGCTCGTCTTGTCCGCCAGCCAGGATCTTGACGTGAGATCCGCCGACGTCGACGACAAGGACATTCTGCGGGGCGAACCCTTCGCGCTGGGGAGTATTTGTCACAGTTCTTGTTCTCCGATGTCGACTTGGAAGTCCGCGCCTTCCCATCGGTTGGCGTCCTCCCAGAGAAAGGTGAAGACCACAGCGTTCCCTGGCGCCAGCTGCGCGGTCGGGATGTCCGCGACGTGCATTCCAAAGCCCGGACTGTGTGTCTGCAGGGTGTTTTGGGTTTTCCAACCATCGGCCGTCCAGACGACCGTCGCCGACGCCAACGTTTCGACTCTCAAGGTGCGGCCGGCAGGGATGGAGCGGCACTTGTTGTTGAACCGCCAGGCCGACAAGGAAGAGCGCGTGCCGTCGACGACGTAGCGCTGATAGGTCTCAGGCGGCGTATCGGTGACGGCGCCCATTTCCAGCGAACGCGCGAGTTTCAGGTATTCGGCGTGCGCCCATGCCAACGGCATCGCCGAACCTGCTGGGTGTCCGTTGAAGAGCTCCAGGCCGGGCAAGTCCGAGGCGTCCCAAACTTGTTCAGGAAAGAGCCCGCCGATGCTCGCTTGCTGCTCCATCGTTGCCAGGAGCTTCGCGGCCGCTGAGGCATTTCCGGCAGCCAACTCGTAATGTCCTCGTTCGCCGGCGAGCAGTGGCCAACCTCTGCCTGTGCCCGTCCCATCGAACGGACTGCCGTCATCGTGTTCTCCATAGCCGTCGTCCGTGTACCGATGCCAGATCGGTCCTGTCGTCGTAGTGCTCTTCAGCGTCGCGTCTACGGCCGTCACCGTGGAGCGAATGCGCGGATCGTCCGCTCGCCTCAGCCCGAATCGGACAAGCGCAAGAGCATCCGCACTGATGATTGCGGCCGCGGGTTCGTCCGAAAAGTTCAAGTCCCTGTTTTTCAGTCGGACCGTCCGACGTGCCATTGGGAGGTTGTCGTCAGTGCCCTCGGGTGCAATTCGGACGTAGTAGCCATCGATCCCAAGGGACTCCGAAACTGCGGTTCCGGTCGCGTAGGTCCATTGTTCGATCGAGGCGTTCCAGAGGTCGGCCATCTCCAGCAGGTACTCGGCTTCGTCGTGCTCGGCCGCTCGCTTCGCAAAGCCCGCAGCGACAACGAGTGCGGCGACCTCCACGGCCAATGTGAATGGAGAATAGCCTGCGTCCTCTTCCCAGCGGTCTTGTTGGGTGACAGGGCCGTTGCGGACGAGAAACGAAGCGGCCTTTCGGATCGTCGACCATGGATCGATGTCCGCGAGGGCGTTGGCGTGCCACAACTGTCCCGCCAATAAGATCGGAAAGCCGACTTCATCCATCTGGATCCCGCCCCAGTACCGCTTTCCGTCGAGCCACATGTTCTGTGGCCACGAACCGTCCGCCTCTTGTGTGACGACCAGGTACTTGAATGCGCGAAGTGCGGCAGCCGAGTCGCCTGCCGCCAGCAATCCACCAGCAATCTCCACCAGGTCACGGGGCCAGACGAGGTGATAACCGCCGAGGTCATCGTCGCCCTTGCTACTGCCCCAAGGGATCGACAGACTAGCGACGAACCCGCCCGGCATTGATTTTGACTCATGGGTGAGGAGGACGGCCCGGCTCGTCGCGGCGAGTGGCGCGGGAGGCAACGGCCGCGAATCCTTGTGAAGCGCGTCCCAATCGGCGATGAACTCTTCCTGGAGCCGCTCAAATGGTTCTTCGAGAGCGAGGCGCGCCCTTTGGCCGGCTTCCGATGGAGTGGATCCGAAACCCAATGCCAGGACGAACTCCTGGTGGCTCTCAGCTGTACATAACTCTGCAGTGAGAGCGACGTTTCCGTTGCGCGCCGAACCGTAGGTCGCGGTCAATGCAAAGTTCGCCGAGAGGTCTTGCCAACCATCTGATGTTCCCGCGAAGCCAACGCTCCGCTTCGCGAATGGACCCGACGACGCGAGGGCAAGACAGACGCCCCGGCGCCGTGCGAAAAGCATGGGAATGCCCTTGTAGTCGCCGATCCAGCCGTCATTGTCGCGCCCCCGGTTCTGAACATGCGGCGCAAGCAAGGCATAGAGTCGCTGGTCAGGCGATCCGGGTGTAAATCGAATCCTTTGTAGCAGCGCATCGATGCGCGGATGCGTGAACACCGACTTTTCAATCAGGTACCGTCCGTCGCGCGGCGTGTTTGTTAGACGGAAACCCGGGACGCCGGGAGCAAACGGCTCAACTCTGCTCGTACAGTCTCGTTTCTCCTCCGAGAAGTAGGCACGGCCATCCGCCACGAGCAGGCCGAAGTCGCGAGTATTGGCGGTGTCAACGGACGGGTAGTAGACCTCGTTGACGATTCCGTGGGAAAGGGTGAACCAGACGCGGCTCGCGGGGTTGGCTGACGTTCCGACTGCGGACTTGGCGCTGCTGGTCCAACGGGGCTCAATCCCCGGCCATCCTGGCGCCGGTAAGTCATCCATGCGGTAGTCCGTTGCACTGGAAGGGACACATCCAGATCGCTTTTGACGTTAGCAGAGGGACGATGCAAGCAATGTAAAGTCCGGCCGAATGAGGTGCGACGGCGGAAGGCACATTTCATCGAGCATGACTGGCTCCCTCACTGAGAACGGGAAGGGCGGTTGTTCCCCGTCGACCTGGTACCCCACGACCTGAAGATCGTGAGTCACGGATGAGGTGCGTAGCGACGGCAAGAATCCCGGACAAGCCCACGTTTGGAGTACGGTCGGCGGCGGAAATCCTGGGCGTGAGCCCGAGCACGGTCTACGAGGCGCTGTACCGCAAGCTCTTGAGCTTCGACGAGATCGCGGGCAATTAGCTTTCAGGGCTCGCAGACGTTTGCACACACGAACGCAAGATGGTGTCGCCCTGGTATGGACCGTGGTCAGTCTATCGGCCTGGACATGCAGCAGATCGCGCTCGGCTACTTCGCCTGGGGCCGGACCGAATCGGAACTCTGGGTTGGCGGATTCGCCTTTATGACCTTCGCACTGTAGTTCCTCTTCTCCCCGCTCGCCGGTGTCTTCGGTGACCGCTTGGACCGGCGCTACGCAAATGAGCGATGGTGCTTTTTTCGGCACTCGAACCTTAACGCCCAAGCCGGATCCTGCGAACTGCTGCCACGGTGCCGACTGTTACCTGTGAAGCCCCGCCTTTAACACGGGCGACGGGAGCAACAAAATGAAGAATGAAGCTCTGGTCATTTTGATGGCCGAGGACGACCCCGATGACTGCGCACTCGTGGTCGACGCGTTGAAGGAGAGCGGAATCGAGCACGAGCTTCGTACTGTGGGTGACGGCGAAGAGTTGCTTGAGTACCTGCGCCGGGAAAAGCGTTATGCGCCTCCGGTGCTTGCTCCTCAACCGACGCTCGTCATCTCCGACATCAACATGCCGCGCATGAATGGGCACGAGGCGCTCGCTATCTTGAAGGCCGACCCCGATCTCAAGCGGATCCCGGTTGTCATACTCTCAACGTCGCGTGCGCCCAACGACGTGAAGCGTTCTTACGACCTGGGTGCAAACGCCTACATCACCAAGCCATTCGCTTTTGATGCGCTCGTCGATGTGCTCAGCAAACTCGATGACTACTGGCTCAATACCGTAACTCCGTCGCCACGATGACGGGAAATCAAATACCCGAAAAAACGCCGGACTGCACATCACAAGCGTGAAGACGGTGCTCTTTTAGTCGGCTTTCGTTAACTCAGGCCTTGGCGTAATTCGCTGCACCCTGGAACTCGACGAAGACAGCCGGCTCGCTGCCGGAGTTCCATGCGTCATGGCCGGCAGCAATGTGATACACGTTGCCAGGCACGACATCGACCTCCGGCCCGTCGTTGTGCTTGATGTGGAGCGAGCCGGAAATGGCGTAGCCGATGTGTTCGACCTCACAGGACTCGGTCTGCGCGACCGGCTTGATGCATTCGGACCAGCGCCAACCGGGCTCGAAAGTGAATCGGCCGATCTGCCCGCCGGCGACATTGACCAATTCGATGAGCGTCTTTTCTGGCTTGCGGGTCTCGTCAGGCGAGCTGAAGTCTCGGGATTCGATACCAGGCATCGAAGTCTCCTTCTTCAAGTTGAGAGGCGGAAAGGGTTAGCGGGCTTTGGAAATGTTGGGGTTGTGCTCGTTTCCCTCCCGGTGTTGGCCTACGGGATCGAACTGATCAGATGACCTTTTCTGAGTTAAACAGTTGACGTTCGCCCGACTCGGTGCTGTCCACCATCTTCGCGAACCAGTCCTGGAACTCTTTCGAGCCGTAGTCCTGGGTTTCCTGCCGGGTGTTGACGGCGAACGCCGTGAGGTCGGCGTGGTCGATCTCCAGGACGACACTGAACATCGGACCGGTGAAGTCGGTGTACAGCCGAGCGCTGACGACCGACGCAGGAGGCGGCATTGTTTTGAGGTTTTCCTTCATCAACGCGACAAGGGCATCTCCCTGGCCGTATCTGGCGCGAAATGACAAACGTTCGGTGATCATTGGTTCTCCAGTCGGGATCGTGTATGTCCCCTGCTGCATCAGTGAGTCGAAGCCGGCGAACGTTACAGAGGGCTGGCGCAAATCAAGACTGATGGGGACCGCCACTATCAGAGCTCTTCGCGGCGAGCGATGAACACGAAGGCACTTGCGGACCGGGGCCAAGCATTTAGCCCCAAGAATTGGCATTCCTCCGGGGTGTGGCGCCAACTTGGAGAGTCGCAAGGAGTGCGGACCTTTGAGAGGCATCCCCATTGAACGCACGCCAACGTAACAGTGACCGCGACAAAATCGCGACATTGGCGTGCGATGCTTGGGCCTTTCCACTTGCTGGTACTGGTATTGCGCCTCTTCCTGCCGACCGTTAGATGGCCAGGGCGCTGCCCTGGCGGGAGACCAATGAAAGCCCCCTTAATCAGCGGAGTCGCGGCGGTTGGGTTGATAGCAATTTTCGCGGGGTCGGCGGTGCTCACGCTTTCCAGCGTGGCGAGCATGCAGCGAAATCAAGACAAAACGGACCCCGCGGTAGCAATGAGCGCCCGCTTCGAAAAGGCTAGCGCGGAAGGTCAGGAGGCTGAGCGCTACATCGGTCTCTTCAACAGCACCGGAGATACCGCCTACCTTCTCGAATATCAACGCGCCCAGGCGGCCTCCGGGGAATTGTTGACTACACTGACGAACTCGCCACGAACGGAAGATCGGGACTTCGCCGTATGGGCGAATCACTTCGGTGCCATGTCGGCGATCTTCGACCGAGTGCACGAAGAGCGGTCGCCCACGGAAGTGCCCTGTCAGGAGGCATGATGTTCAACCGGGAACACACTTGCGAATGGCGGGAGCGCACCGAGTCCTTGGAGCGTGAACTCGCTCAATTGACGGAAGGTGCGGCCTACGTCGACCCAATCACGGGCGTTGGAAACTTCAAGCTCCTCGGCGTGGAGTACGCCAAACTGCTCGGTCGCTGGAATCGCCAACGAGAACCGTTCAGCCTGGTGCTGATGGCAGTGACCGAAGCCAGGGCGCTGGGACAGGGATTCCCGGAGAGGGCATTCGCGCACGTCGCGCGAATTCTTGGCGAGACGGTGCGCGCCGAGGACACGCTCTGCCGCGCCTCCGATAACGAATACGCCGTCCTGCTTGCCAACTCCACGGCCGAAGGCGGTGAGGCGTTCCTTGAGCGGGCGCGGAATCGAATCGCCCAGGAACCAATTCGGACCAACGATGGATCGCGGTTTTATCGATCGGCTGCCGGCGTTGCCCAATGGGACGATACGCTCGGCTCGTTGAACGGCCTGCTTCGAGCGGCCGACGCTCGGATGCAGCTATTCTTCGAAGACATGGCGACCGATGAGAGAGCGTTCTTACCCTCCTTCTGATCGAGGACGGCGCGATACCGGATGGTCTTGGAACGTGCTGACTCCATCGATGCTTCGCGCCGGGGCAAACTGACTTCGGTGCTAGCAAATTCATGGACATTGAGACCGGAACAGCTGATTCATGCCGCGCGCTCAGGGATCAACGCTGGTCCTGCGTGGTACGAAGTCGCGGCTGGAATCGATGGTTGGGCGTGGTCGGACCAAGAGGCGCGAGACATCACATCGCATGTGAAGTGCGCGGTTCACATGCGCACGGCAATCCGGCACTGGGCAGCATGATTCGGCGGGAGGGCCTGCAGTCGCTCGACGACGCGGGGTTGGCGTATTCGGCGACCTATTTCGAAACCGTTGGCCACGTGATCTCTGCTGTCATTCCGCGGCCATACCTTTTGACGTCAAGCGCTTCTTGGCGACTGTCTCTTGGAAGGCGTGAATCTCCACCCCTGGGACTGAACACGAACCGCTCGTCGTGTTGGGCTCTGTTGGGCAAGTTCGACCACATTATCGCCCCCTCAGCTTTTGAAAGCGTTGCAGGGCGAAATGTATGAGCCATTGGCTGAGCAGCCAAAGCGCTCGGGTCAGCTACGAGACAACACCGGTGATACGCTGGCACCCGAAGAACCGGAGGTGCTGACATGAGTGAAAAGACCCTGGAAATATCGATCACCTACTGCGTTACCTGAAACTACACAGCACGCGCCGCGTGGACGGCGCTTGAACTGCTTAGCCTGTTTGCTGAATTCACCAGGTCGCTGGCATTGATTCCTGGTGGCGGCGGCGAGTTCGAGGTGGTCGTGAACGGCGAGAAGGTCTTCTCGAAGAAGGCCACGGGGCGGTATCCAGAAGTCGCTGAACTGGGCGACGCCATCAATCGATTCGTCTCTTGAGTCGGGACGCTCGTGCCCGACGCTCATGTTTCCCACGTGAGGCAGTTCCGTGACTGACCGGACCGTGGGCGAGTTCTACGACGAACCTGGAATGGAATGGTCCTTGCGGTCGGTGGGCCCACACCTTCATCCCGGCAGCGAGGAAGCGACGGTTAAGCTCGCAGCTCGGGCGGCGGCGGCGGGTTTGGCTCCAGGCGGAGTGATCGTGGACATCGCATCTGCCCTCGGCTCGCCAGCGCGATTCATCGCCCGCCGGTTCGGCTGCTCCGTTGTGTGTATCGATATGGATCTTCGGATGCACACGGCTGCGATGACAGCGAACCGTCGGCAGGGCTTAAATCGAATCGTGCAACCGGTGCTGGCGCGGACCGAGCACCTGCCGCTTGCTAACTCATCCTGCGATGGAGCCTGGAGCCAGGACGCGCTTTGCCACATGGAGAAAGCAGCGGTTCTCCGCGAGGTAGCTCGGGTGCTCAAGCCAGGCGCAATTTTGGCCTTCACCGACTTCATTGCGCGGCCGTCCATCCGCTCACTCGATTTGGCCGAGTTGAGGCGAACGTGGGCTTTCCCGTCTCTATTCACGATCCCGAAGTACGTGTCGGAGCTTGACGCGAACGGGTTCGAGGTATTGCTGGCTGAAGACCGCACGTTCGACCTTGCAACGCAGGGTAGGTCGGGACTTCCGGACGAAGAATTCTGGTGGCGGCAGTTCGTGGAGGATTGGGGACAACAGGAGGCAGACGCCCGCCTCGAAGCGGGGAGGATTTGGCAGTCTCTCTTGCAGACTGGACGCGCTGGCTACGCGATGTTTATCGCTCGAAGAATCGGCGACCAGTGACTCTCCCGGCGGTTCCACACGAACGCTTGTTCGTGACCGACAGTTGTACGTTCCACGATCCGCCCTCAAAAGCCCGCCCGACGGAAAGCGGCTCAGATTCCAGAGGCTCCCCTGATTAGCTTCACACTAGTCGTTGATGCCAGGGCAAGTCCGTTCCACTCTCATTCAGGCAGCGTTCAATCGGGGAGTGGTCGGGACCCGCTCTTCTGACTCCTCGCCAATCTCGACAAGCCGAGTGTGTTCACGCTTGAGGAGCACGGCGTTCGTAGCGACGATGATTGACGAAACCGACATGAGCAGAGCCGCGAACTCGGGCCGGAGTTGGAGTCCGATGGCGTTGTAAAGCGCGCCGCCGGCGATAGGGATCGCAAGCAGGTTGTAAACGGATGCCCAGAAGAGGTTCTGCTTCATTTTGCGCACCGTCGCGCGGCTGAGGTCGATGGCCTTGAGGATATCTGCAGGGTCGCTTCGCATGAGAACGACAGAGGCAGTCTCGATGGCAACATCCGTCCCAGCGCCGATGGCGATGCCGATGTTGGATGCGGCAAGCGCAGGGGCATCGTTGATACCGTCGCCAACCATGGCCACTTTCTTGCCTTCTCGCTGAAGCCGCCTAACGTAGTCCGCCTTGTCACCCGGTTTCACGTTCGCGAACACCCGGTCGATCCCCACCTGCGCGGCGACTGCGCGCGCCGTGCCTTCGTTGTCGCCCGTCAGGAGGGCGACCTCGATGCCGAGGCGCTTGAGCCCGGCGACCGTCGCGATAGCAGACGGACGGACGACATCGGCGATCGCGAGGAGTCCGGCTTCTCGCCCGTCGATGCTTAGGGCGACGACACTGCGTCCCGCAGTGGCCATCCGCGTGGCCTCTGGTTCGAGATGGGCAATGGCGACCCCCTCACGGCGGAGCAGATCCAGGTTGCCGGCTGCCAGGTGGCGCTTGTCAACGGTCCCCGTCGTCCCGAATCCGGGGACGTTTTCCGTTGATTCGAACGCGGGGATGTCGTGGACGCCCGCTTCGCGAGCGGCCGCTACCAGAGCGGCCGCCAGCGGATGGGAAGACGACGCTTCCAGCCCAGCGGTGAGTCTGAGCAACTCGTTCCTGTCGAATCCGGGAAGGGCGAAGACTTCGACCACCCGTGGCTTGCCTTCGGTCAGCGTGCCGGTCTTGTCCAGGACGATGGCGTCGATCGAGGACACGCCTTCGAGTGTCGCCGCGTCCTTGAGAAGGATCTTATGGCGAGCGCCCAGCCCGGTGCCTACGGCTACCGCTGTGGGAGTCGCCAGGCCAAGGGCATCGGGGCAGGCAATGACGACGGCGCTGATAGCGAAGGTCAGCGCCGTGATGGTGCTGACCGAAGAGAAGACTTGCCAACCAAGGAAAGTGAGGACGCCAGACCCTATTGCGACAATGACCAAGACAGCGGCGGCCCGGTCGGCGAGCCTCTGGGCTGGAGCCTTGGAGGCCTGGGCGTTCTGGACGAGGCTAATGATTCGCCCGAGGACGGTTTCACTCCCGGTGCCAACGGCCCGGATGAGGAGTGAACCTTCTCCGTTGACGCTGCC
>JBDTNM010000060.1:0-14546 GCA_039933735.1 bacterium
TATCCGGAAACTGCTCTGAGGCCGATGCACGACCTGGATTTCCTGCTGCCGCCGGGAGACTTCGTGCGCGGTTTCGACTGGCTTACGGCTCACGGCTGGAAACCGTTGCGGGGCACGCGAGAGGGATATCTCAAGCGCCTTCGCACGTTCCATGCGCTTCCCGTGATGGGGCCGGACGGAGTGGAAATCGACCTCCACAGGCACATGCTTGAGGAGAACTGTTCGACAGGCGCTGATAAAAGGCTGCTCGAACGCGTACGCACGGCCGAGGTCGACGGGCTGACGGTGACGGTGCCTTCGGCTGAGGACCAGGTCATCAATGCCTGTGTGCACGGGGTTCGCTGGGACCCGGTGCCGCCGCTGCGATGGTTGTTGGATGCCGTGATGGTGCTGCGCGCGACCGAGGCGTTCGACTGGGAATACCTTGAGGCGGAATCGCAAGAACGCGGTGTGGGGCTGGCGATGGCGGCGGCCCTGGAGTTCGCACGGGACTTCGAGCCCAGCATTCCGGGAGAGACGATTTCGCGGCTGCGGGCCGGGAAGCACTCACGACTTGAGCGATTCGACTTTCGGTTCCAGCAGGGAGGCTATTCGGCGCCGGTGCAGGTGGGGCGCTATGCGACGCGCTATCTGCGGCTTTCGAACGGGAGAAGCAGCTGGCGGCGGACGGCGGAATTCCCAACGTATCTCGCAGCGATGTGGGAGATAGAGGATGCCCGGAAGGTGCCCGCGGAAGGCGTGAAGCGGGTCTGGAAGGCGGTACGGCGGTGAGTGGTACCGGGGGAGGGATTCGAACCCACACGCCTTGCGGCCGCCGGGTTTAAGCCAGCTGCGTCTGCCATTCCGCCACCCCGGCCCGACCGAAATGTACCCGAGCGCTGGCTCAAACGGTAATTGAACTCAGGTGCGGCATTCGCGGCACAGTCCATAGAGTTCGAGGCTGTGGCCTTGTAAGGCGAAACCCTGGGCGTTCGCTTGTTCCTGGATGCGGGTGTCCAGTTCGAGATCGCTAAATTCGGTGAACGAACCGCAGGTGCGGCAGACCAGGTGGTGATGGTGTCCGCCATCAGAGAGCTGGTAGCGGACACTGCCGTCCTCAAGCGGGACGCGGCACATCAGCTCGAGTTCCTGGAGCAACTTTATTGTTCGGAAGACCGTCGCTCGCCCGACCGAGGGCACCACGGCGAGGAGATCTTCGACGGTGAACGGGCCTGGCGCGGTCTGGATCGCCTGAAGCACTGCCCGGCGCGGGGCGGTCGACCTGAAGCCGATTGATTCGAGCTGGTGAGAAGCAACATCGGCGAAGGTCACGAAGTCATGGTAGCAAATGGGGCGAGCGGAACCTACGCGCCGAGCGGCGTTCGCCCGATGATCGAGTGTTACCCAAGGGAGTTTCCATGTCCGAACCGTCTCTGCTCCACCTTCCGCATCAACTCGTCATCTTCCGGGTCGGCGAAACGCACTACGGCATCGATATCGAAGCCGTTGGGGAGATCCTCCCGGTGCTGCCAATCACCTCTACGCCCGGCGCGCCCGTGGGCGTGCTCGGCCTGGCCGACGTGCGGAAGCAGGTAGTGCCAGTCTTCGACCTGCACGTCCGATTCGGTGTGCCCCGGCCGCAGGATTCGAGCGACACGCGGATGATCCTGGTGGAGGTCGGCGAGGGTTCGGTGGCAATGCTTGTCGACGCAGTGGAAGAAGTGCTGACGGTGAAACGCGAAGACTTCCAATCCGTTGCGACGCCGGGCAATACATCGTCGGTTGGCTATCTCAACGGTGTCGTGCGTGCCGAGGAGAAACTGATGCTGTGGATCGACCACAACCGGCTCGTGCCGTCGGCGGTGACTGCGTCACTCGTCGCTGCCTGATTCAGGCGGACCAGTGGCCGTTTGCGAAACGCGCGGTTCCCGATTCCGCGAGCACATCGAGATGGCCCTGGATGGTCGAGATGATCTGCCAGAAGCGGCGGCGGAGCGCTCTCGGGTAGGTGCGTTCGGCAAGTTCGTAGACTGTCGCGGGTCCGCCTGAGCGGAGCGATTCGAGGAGGCGCGCGGAGCGTTCGGCCGCCTGAGCCAAATTTTCTTCCACCACCTGGCGGACATTTTCGAACGGTTCTCCGTGCCCTGGCATACACGTTTCGTGGTCGGCGAGTCCGGGAAGGCGGCGGAGCGAATCGAGGAATCGAGGAAGGCTCGCGAAGCGCTTGCCATCGTGAAACTGGATGGCAGGCGTCGGCATGATTTCTGGCAGGAGCTGATCGCCCGAGAAGAGCCAGCCCTCGTCTTCGTGCACGACGACGAGGTTTCCAGGCGTATGGCCAGGCGTGAGGACGATGCGAAGTCCGCAGGCGAGCGACTGGCCTTCTTCGAGTACCTGTTGCGGTTCGAAGGCGGGGTAGCGGAGGGCGGTGGGCCAGCGACCGTCGCCGGGCTCGCGCCAATCCGCGCGGGTCCGCATTTCGTGCGCCCAGGCCCGGCGTTGTTCGAGCCCGGCGTTGACATCGATGACGACCTCTTCCGGCGCCCCAACCGACTCAACGTACGCTTCGAGTTCGTCGATATCGGCGTCGGTGTGGCCGAGGATTTGGGGGAGGTCGGCTGCTGCGGCGGCAACGGGCACACCCTCCGCCTGCCACCATTGGCCGAGGCCGGCGTGATCGAGGTGGCCGTGGGTGGCGACGACGAGGCGCGGGGTGCGCCCGTCGAGGCCCGAGGTGAGGGTTTCCCTCGCGCCCCGGTAATCCGGGCCGGTGTCAATGACCACCAGATCCTTGCCATCCGAGACGAGATAGACGTTGTTGTAGGCGAGGCGGACGCGTTCGACAGTGGGCATTTCGGCGAGTGTACGGATGCCAAGCCATTCACCGAAGTTCGCGTTGGGGAGCGGGCAGCGGGTACCATCCGCCGGTGACCACCGTAGAACGCCTTTCTCTCGAAGATGTCGACCAGATCAAGACGACGGCCGATCGCCTCCAGGCGAGCGTCGAGAAGGTCATTGTGGGTAAACCGGAAGTAGTCCGGCTGGCCCTTGTGGCGTTGCTCTGCGAAGGCCACATCCTGCTGGAAGACGTGCCGGGGCTCGGTAAGACTACGCTCGCGAAGGCCATCGCCCGCTCGCTTGGATGCAGCTTTCGGCGCATTCAGTTCACACCCGACCTCATGCCGGCGGACATCACCGGCATCAACTACTACAACCAGAAATTGGGAGAGTTCGTCTTCCGGGAAGGCCCGCTGGTCGCGCAGGTCGTGCTGGCGGACGAGATCAACCGGGCGACGCCACGGACCCAGTCGGCGCTGCTCGAAGCGATGGAAGAGCACCAGATCACGGTTGAGGGCGTAACGACGCAGCTTCCGAGCCCGTTTCTCGTTGTCGCAACACAGAACCCGGTCGAACTCGAGGGCACGTTCCCTCTGCCGGAAGCCCAGCTCGACCGTTTCCTTGTCCGGCTCAAGCTCGGCTACCCGGGCGAAGAAGAAGAGGACGAAATCCTGCGCCGGTTTGAGGGCGGTTCGCCGCTAGATGGCGTGGAGCCCGTGATCAGCGGGGCGGAACTGACTCGGCTGGCCGAGGCCCTGCGACACCTGCACGTCGAACCTTCGGTGCGCCGGTACGCAGTCCAGCTTGTGCAGGCCACGCGCGAAGACCCTGCGTTCGAGCTGGGGGCGAGCCCCCGCGGCAGCCTTGCGCTCTTCCGCACGGCGCGGGCGTTGGCCGCGATTTCGGGCCGTGACTATGTGCTGCCGGACGATGTGAAGACGATGGCTCCCTATGTGCTGCCACACCGGCTGATCCTTTCGACGCAGGCACGCTTGCGCGGCCGCAACGCCGATGAGTTGCTGGCCGACGTCCTCCGCCGAGTACCTGTCCCGATCGAGGGCTGATCAATGCCGTTCCGAGATGCCTGGATCGTCATCGGCGTCCTCCTGATTTTCGCCGGGTTCGGGGCGGAAGAGCCGTCGATTGCGATCATCGGCGTGCTCGTGGTGGTGCTGGGGGCAATCGCGCGCTATTGGAGCCGTCACCTTTTCGACCGAGTGACGCTCACGCGGACGCCTTCTGAACGGCGAGCGTTTATCGGTGAGTCGATCGGCGTCGACATCGAATTGACCAACAAAAAGCCGTTGCCGTTGCCCTGGTACGAGTGGCGTTTCGCGCTGGCCGAAGCTCTGCCAGTGGAGGGCGAGGCGCTTGGCGCGGCGGCGGTGCCGGGCCTGAAATGGTTGCACCGGCGGGGTTCTCTCGGCTGGTATCAGCAGCACCGCTGGCACTTCACTCTGCGCCCGAGCGAACGCGGGTTCCATCAGTTCGGATCGGCGACCATCAAATCGGCGGACCTGCTGGGAGCTTTTCCGCGGACGATGGATGACGACATAAAAGAGCACTTGATCGTGTTTCCGAGGGTCGTGCCGCTCGAAGACCTTGGGTTGCCTTCGGACCGGCCATTCGGTGAACGCAAGGGCGGCGACCGCGTGTTCGAAGACCCGCTGCGGATTGCAGGGCTTCGCGAATACCGGCCCGGCGACCCGTTGAAACGGATCGATTGGAAGGCCACGGCCCGCTCTGGCGACCTGCGTTCCCGGGTGTACGAACCGTCGGCCACCCAGCAGCTCTACCTGTTCGTGAATATCGACACCATGGAGCACTCCTGGGAAGGCTATTTGAAGGACGAACTCGAACGGATCGTGTTGGTAGCGGCGTCGTTGGCGGCCTGGGCCGCGGGCGCGCGGTATGCCGTGGGCTTGCTCGCGAACGGTGCGTTTCCCGATGCGGACCGGCCAATCCGCCTGCCTCCGTCGCGTTCACGGGACCAATTGACCCGCCTGCTCGAGGCATTGGCGGTGATTCAACCGCTCACAATGGGCGACCTCGCGACGGCAATTCAGCGGGAGAGCGGCAAGCTGCCGGCGGGATCGACTCTGGTCGTGGTCGCTTCGCTCATGCCGGATTCGCTGGCTGGCGTCCTGACGCGGCTGCGGGACGAAGGCCATCACCTGTTCGTCATCGCGACGAGCGACCGGGTGCGGGACCGTGTGCCGCCGGGTATTGGGGTGCGGGAAGTGCGCGGAGCATTCGACCGCGACGGGGTGATAGCGTGATCGGCCGCCTGGCGATCGTGGTGTTGCTGCTGGCGCAGGCTTTCGCGGTGGCCACGTTCGCGGAGTTCCTGGCGGCCTCGTACAGCGGCTCAGAACACCATGCGGTGGCTGCGTGGGCGTTTGGGCTGACGGCACTGGCGGGATTCGGTGTGCCGCGATTCATCGAAGGTTTCGATATGGCGCCGCGGCCGGCGTACGCGCTGACGGGCCTCGCCGGGCTCATCGTCATCTACGGGCTAACACGAATCACCGTGAATGGCGATTTCGCGGTGTGGCAGCTTGGGTGGATCGGCGACTTTTTGCGCGACTCGCAGGCGACCGCGGAGCGAGGTGGCCATGCGATCATGGGCGCGCTGCTGTTGTTGGTCACGTGGGCGCTGGGCACCCGCCTGGCTTCGGACGAAGTGGAGATGGAGACCATTCCACGGTCGGTGACACTTCCGTTCGCGGTGGTGACGATCATTGTTGTTTTGGGCGCGGCGGGAGACCGGTCGGGCGAGGTAGGCCGGGCGGGGGCAGCGTTTTACGCGATGGCGATCATGGCGCTCGTGTTTTCGCAGTTGGCGATGAGCGGTGCAACTTTCGGCGAAGTCCGGGCCGGGAGTTCGGCCGGGATTCTGTTGGGCGCGGCGGCCGGCGTCGCCGTGCTTGGACTGCTGGTGATCGGGCTGTTCGTTTCGGTGTTGGGGCCGACCCTTGGGCCGATCATCAGCGGCACGATCGAATGGACGTTGACGATCATCCTGACGCCGTTTGCGTGGTTACTGACGCACCTGTTCGAACTGCTGTTTCGTGGCGCCAGCCCGCTCCCGGATGTGCAGCAGGCAGTCTCGACGCGCAGCCAGGAAGCCGGGCATCCGGCGTCTGACCCGTCGACCGCCAGCCGAGTCGGCGTGTTTTTCATGCGCAGCGTTGCCCTTGTGGTCCTGATCGGCGTGGCGGCCCTGGTAGCGACGGTATTTGCGCGATTGCGAAACCGGCGGCGAACGATCCTGGACGACGACCGGCAAACTTCGGGCGCCGGTGACCTGCGGTCGGACCTCGGGGCGCTCTTCAGGTCGCTGCTGCGACGCTCTCCGTCAGTCCCGCCCGGGACCGCGACGACGGAGGCGACCCGGCTCTACCTCGATGTTCTCGCTAAGGCCGAACAATCTGGCCGGGGGAGGCCCGAGGGCGACACCGCACGCGAGTTCGCGCCGGTGCTCAACCAGGCCTTCGCCAACCCGGTTACGGACGACATCACACGCGCGTTCGAATCGGCACGCTATGCCGGCCGCGAACCAGACGAACGGACGATTGCCGAACTCCGGCAGCGCTGGCAGCGCGAAGCCAACTAGATCGCGTTTTCGAGGATCGCCCAGCCATCGCCTGACGACGTGACGCGAGGCACGGAGGGCGCCAGGTCGCGCTGACTTGCGTATTCCAGGTCTGCGGCAAAGCCGAGACTCCGAGTGACGGCGGCGTGCTCTGAGAGAGTCAAAAGCTGTTCGGGGGCGGCGAGCCTCGTCGCCAGGATGGCGCCGTCGTTGAGGCGTGCTCCGGGAGCCTGAGATGCGAGATGCCGGATCAAGGCGGCGGCGACGGCGAAGTCTTCGAGCGAGAATCGGCGAGCACCGCCGTTTCCGGCGCAAACGGCCATCACGCTTTCGAAGCGCCCGGCGAAGTCGGCGACAGCACTGAGGTTCACGAGGGCACCCGCGACAGTCACGCCACGGGAGGCGACCGCGCAGAGCGCGACGGTGCCGTTCGAGGTGACGAGCGCTGCTTCGCGGCCTTCGACGTCGAGGCTTGCGGCTTCGGCGGGGGAGTTGCCGAAATCGAAACCGGGTGGCTTCAGGCCACCTTCCTCGCCGAAGAGCAAGAGCGGGCGGCTGGCGCGAAGGGCGCGCCCGGCTTCGAGGTCGGCAACGACGTGTAGGCTGGCGAGCCCACCGCTGAAGAGTGCGGAGATTGTGGTGGTAGCACGAAGCGCGTCGATGACGACATAACAGTCAGCGACGGGAAGGAGAAGGGCCTCGGCAGGGGTCATGGCGATGTCGAGGCGTGTGATCACCGCCGGAGCATGGCCGGGCGAGGCGTTTTGTGCATCTCCCGTGCTATCGTGGAGACTGATGGACAACCGCCCGGTGGGGATGTTCGACTCAGGCGTTGGCGGCCTGAGCGTCCTCGAATCGTTCCGCGAGTTGGCTCCATCCGAGCGAGTCATCTACTTCGCCGATACGGCGTGGTTCCCCTACGGTCCTCGACCGGCGGCCGAAGTGCGCAAACGCTCTTTCGCCATCACCCAAAGGCTGCTCAGTCTCGACGTGAAGCTGATTGTCGTGGCCTGCAACACCGCGTCGGCGGCAGCAATCGCGGACCTTCGCGAGGCGTTCGATGTGCCGTTCGTAGGAATGGTGCCCGGGGTGAAGCCGGCAGCGTCGGGTTCGCGTTCGGGACGGGTGGTCATCCTCGCCACGCCGGGGACGCTGGACGGAGAGCTGTACTCCCGGGTCGTGGAAGACTTCGGGCGCGGAACGCGAATCGTCGCCATTCCGGGGACGGGGCTGGCTGAACTCGTTGAAGCAGGCCGGGCGGGGACCGAGGAATCGCGAAAACTCCTGCTCCAGGTACTCGGAGCGGAGATACGAGCCGGGGCCGATACGGTGGTGCTCGGCTGCACCCACTACCACTTTCTGACGGGTGACATCGCGGCCGTGTTCCCGGGAGTTTCGATTGTGGACACCTCCGACGCAGTCGCGCGGCGCGCCTGGCAGGTACTTGGGGAACGAGATTTACTTTCGGACAAGGGTGCAGGAGAGCTCGACCTGATCGTGAGCGGCGACCGCGACGCGTTTCACGACGCGATGCAACGAATCGGATTCCACTCAAAGAAGGAGGCGGTCTCATGACATTTTTTGAACAGCTGGAAGCCCGGAGCCGAGAAGTCGATTCGCTGGTGTGCGTTGGCCTGGACCCGGACTTCAAGAAGCATCGGGCGGAGGACCTCGTCGCCTTCAACAAGGCAATCATCCAGGCGACGGCGCCGTTCGCAGCGTGCTTCAAGCCGAACATCGCCTTTTACGAGCAGTACGGGATACCGGGGTTGCAGGCCCTTGAACAGACTCTGGCAGCAATTCCTTCGGGGATTCCCGTCATCGGCGATGTGAAGCGCGGCGACATGGGCAACACCGCCGAGGCGTACGCACGAGCGATGTTCGAGCACTGGCGATTCGGCGCGGTGACGGTGAACGGGTACCAGGGCAGCGACGCGGTCGCGCCGTTCCTCGCCTACAAGGAGAACGCGGTCTTCGTGCTCTGCCGGACGTCGAACCCGGGGTCGCGAGAGTTCCAGGAGCAACGGCTGGAGAACGGGCGAATGCTCTATCAACACGTCGCTGTGACCGCGACTTCGTGGGGGCCGAACGTCGGGCTGGTTGTTGGTGCAACGGCGCCCTCAGAATTGCGAGATGTGCGTGGCCTCGTGCCGAACACACCGTTACTGGTGCCGGGCGTGGGCACGCAGGGTGGCAAGCCCGACGATGTTGTGCGGAGCGCCGGGTACGCCCACGGCAAAATGGTGGTGAACGCGAGCCGTTCGATTCTGTATGCCTCCGAGGGAGCGGATTTCGCGGAAGCGGCCGGTAAGGCCGCGCAGCAACTTCGCGACGAGTTGCGCGCCGCCGCCGCCCTGCCGGCGTGACTGAAGTCGAGATTGTTGAGGGTGAGGTCTATCGGATGCGGCGGCAGCATCCGTGTGGCGGTTGGGAGTGGAAAGTGTTCCGGACTGGCGCTGACATTGGCATCGAGTGCCTGGTTTGCCAGCGCCGGGTCATGCTCGAGCGGCGCAAGTTCGAGACGCGAATGAAGGCGCGAGTCGCCCGGTGACTGTCCGTGCAGGCGATGTCGAGGTCCCGTTACTTCAGCAGCGTCCATTCCGGATGCTCAGCTACACGCGGTTCTTCTCCCGGGTCGCCCAGAACGCAATCAACTTCGGGCTCGTGCTCCTTATTAACGAGGAGACAGGCAAAGCCTTCCTCAGTTCGCTGCTCGTGCTGGCGCTGGTGGTGCCTTCAACCGTCGCGGGGATCGTGGCGGGGACGGCAGCCGACCTGCTGCCCAAACGCTTGCTTGTGATCGTCGGAGACCTGGCGAGGGCGGCAGTCTGCCTCTACTTCCTGCGGGACAGCGGGGGCATCGCCTCGTACTACGTGGTGGCTGTGCTGCTGGCGACGGCGACGCAGTTCGCTTCGAGCGCAGAAGGCGCGATCCTGCCAAGCATTGTCGAACGGCGGGCGTACGCCCGCGCGAACGCGGTGAGCCACGCGGTCGGCGGGGCGGCGCAACTGGTCGGCCTCGGGGTGGTAGCGCCGCTGGTGCTGCGCGTGGTGGATAGTCCCCGGACGCTGTTCGGAATCTGCGCAGCGCTCTTTGCCGTTGCTGCGTTCCAAGCCATTTTCATCGGCCGGACAACATCGCCGAAGCGACAGGAAATCGGCGGCATCGAGCCGCAGGGCAGTTGGTGGCTTGCTGGCTGGCGGGCGATGAAGGCGGACCGCAAGGTGATGCGCGCGGCCATGGAGCTGACGCTGATTTCGACCTCCCTCATCATCATCAGCGGGCTCATCCCGAAATTCATCGAAGACGTGCTCGACCTGCCGGTGGATGTGGGAGCAGTGATCCTCACGCCCGCGGCCATCGGGGTGGTTATCGGCCTGCGGGTGGCAAGCTTCCTCGCGCACCGCGTGCCGCACGCGTTCCTCAGCACCGTCGGATTCCTGAGCTTTACGGTGCTGCTCGCGTTGCTGGCATTTGTGAACAAGGAAGCCGACTTCCTCAGCGGGTACGGATTCCTGAGCTGGCTGAACGATGTTTCGATCGGCAAGTTTGATGGCGGCGGCGTGATGGCGATGGTGATCGTGCTGCCGCTCGGCTTTTCCTACGCGGTCGTGAACGTCGCAGCCCAAACGGTGATCGACGATCAGGTGCCGCTCCATCTGCGGGGGCGAGTTGGCGCGACGCAGGCGGCGATGTCGGCAATCGCTTCCTCGGCGCCGGTGCTCGTGGCCGGCGTACTGGCCGATGTCATTGGTGTGCCGCCGGTTATCGCATTTGTGGCGGCGGCGATTGGGCTGATCGCGATCATCAATCTTCGCCAACCCGGTGAAGGCGGCGCCATCCAGCAACAGTACGTTGGGTGACCCTTCATTGACTCCCTGATCGGGGCGAACCTATCATCGAGCAGAAGGGGCGGCCAAGGCCCTGGAGGTCGGCATTTGAAAGAGCTGAGCATCGAGAGCATCCGGCTCAGCCTGATGAACTATCAGCGCGTGGTCATCCTTCGTGAGAAGGATAGTGACCGCTATCTGCCGATTTGGATCGGCCCCGCGGAGGCGGACGCGATCGCGGTGCGGCTGCAGGATGTGTCCGTCGCACGACCCCTGACTCACGACCTCCTGCGGAACCTCATCGAAGAGCTTGGCGGGCGCGTTGCCTACATCGTGGTGAACGATCTTTCGAACGACACTTTTTATGCGCGGATCGTCCTGGATGTGAACGGCGCAACGATGGAAATCGACTCACGGCCCTCCGATGCGATCGCGCTGGCGGTGCGCACCGAGGCCCCGATCTACGTCGAAGACTCGGTGCTGGACCGCGCGGGCGTGGTGCTCGAAGAAGAGGTACAGCACGCCGAAGTTGGCTCCGGGGCGGCCGAACGAGGCAAGCCGGTGGACCCGGCGGAACTCGAACGGCTGGGCGCATTCAAGGACTTTATCGAGGGCTTGGACCTCGACGATTTCGATACCCGGAACGGATAGACACGAACCGTTCCTCAGATAGACAAAACGGGCTGAAAGTGGCCCGGATTCCGCTTGCGCATTCCGTCACAATCCACCTATGATGCGCGGGGTCTGGAGTCTGGGCGCCCGGGGAGGCGTGCGTGGGCAGCTGGGTAGTACCGTCTGCTTCGCTACTTGGCGCAGGGTGGTTCTTTGCCACCGCGCTAATCCTTGGGCTTGTTATCGGCCAGTGGGTCGATGGCAAAACCGGTCTTGAGCCCACATTCACTTTGGTAGGGATCGTCGTTGGACTGGCTGTGGCTGCGGTTGGGGGCTATCGAATGCTTCTGCCGTTTATCCGCAAGATCAGTTACACCGACCCAGGACAGGGCTGAGTGAAACTTTTAACTATTGCCGGTGGCGTCGTCCTCATCGTTGCATTGCTGGCGGTAGGTCTCTTCATCGCCCAGGGTCCCCAGCCCGAAATCGTTGTCCCCGCTGAAAAGCTTTTCTCCCTCGGCCCTCTCGAAGTTTCCAACACGCTGCTGACGTCATGGGTGGTGATGCTGATCATCATCGTCATTGCGTGGAGCGCGACGCGGTCGATGCAGCTCATCCCGAGCGGCGCCCAGAACTTCCTAGAAGCAGTCATCTCCTTCCTCGTCGGCCAGATCGAAGAGATTGCCGGCGAAAAGAACGGCCGCAAGTTCTTCATGGTTGTGGCGACGATTTTCCTCTGGGTGATCGTGAACAACTGGTTCGGGCTGATGCCGTTCTTTAACGCGGTGGGCAAGACCGAAGACATTAACCACCACGTGTTCGAGACGATTTCGGACCAGGCCGCGACGGGTAAGCCGTTCGAGAAGCGCGACAAGGTCGGCGCCTGGTTCATGGAGACCAAGGGAAGCATCACGCTGGCGATGCCCCGTGCGAAGGCGACGGAGTTCGAGATCCAGGGCGGCGACACGGCCGAAGTAGCCAGTGACCGCTACGTTATCTTCCTCGCGGAGAAGTTCACCGACTACCGTGCCCATCCCGAAGACGAACTGGCCCCGCCGACGCGCGAATCGGTTGAAGCGGCAGTGGCCGCGCTCGACGCGAACCCCAAGGCTCCGAAGGTCCATTACGCTGCCGCTGACGCCGGCCATGGCGAAGGAGCCGAAGGCCACGCTATCCCCAGCGCGACGCTCGGTTCGATTGAGAGTGTCGATTTCCCGGGCAAGAAGCTTGGGCTCGTGATTCCCTATTTCCGGGGCACGTTCAGCGATGTGAACAACACCCTCGCGATGGGCATCATCGCCTTCCTCTGTGTCGAGTTCTGGGGCTTCCAGGCGCTCGGGCCGGGGTACCTGAAGAAGTTCTTCAACCTGAACGGCATCATGTCGTTCGTGGGCATTCTGGAGTTGCTTTCGGAGTTCATCCGCATCATCAGTTTCTGCTTCCGGCTATTCGGCAACATCTTCGCGGGTGAAGTGCTGGTGCTGATGCTGACATTCCTGATGCCGTTCTTCTTCGTGGACGTCATCTATGGACTGGAGCTCTTCGTTGGCTTCATCCAGGCGGCGGTGTTCGCATTGCTGACCCTCGTCTTCGCGACGATGGCGGTTGAACACCACGGGGACGATGAGCACCACGAAGGCCACATCGACGAAGAGGGCACTGCCGATGCCCACCACCATCAAGAAACTGCACAGGCCCACTGAGGCCTGTTCACAGTCAACCCCACACCAGGGCGCCACGGACAGGGCGCCGACAGAGGAGTAACAGCGCACATGGACATTCTTAGCCTTCTTCCCTTTTTGCCTTTCCTGGATGCCCTCGGGCCAGACGCCGCCAAGGCGATCGGCGCCGGGCTGGCGATGGGCCTCGGCGGCCTCGGGCCGGCCCTCGCGATCGGCATGCTCGTCGGTAAGGCGATGGAAGCACTCGGGCGCAACCCCGAAGCCCGCGCCGCCATCCAGACGAACATGATCCTCGGCGTGGCGTTCGCGGAAGCCATCGGCATTTATGCCCTGCTTTCCGCCCTCATCATCGCTTTCGTCATCTAGTTGCGGCCTCGGCCGGCAGGGGTTCCGCATGGACAAGGCAGTCGAAGCACTGGGTCTCAACCTGCCCCAATTGATAGCGCAGCTGGTGAACTTCTTCCTGTTGCTCTTCATCCTCCGGATGGTGGCCTACAAGCCCATCCTGAAGATGTTGGACGAGCGCAAGCAGAAGATCGCCGAAGGCCTAAACGCGGCGGAAATCGCACGTGCCGAGGCTTCCTCGGCGCAGGCGAACATCCAGGCGCAGCTTGATACCGCCCGCAAAGACGGCCAGGAAATCGTCGCGAATGCCCAAAACATCGCGACGCGTATCCAGGCTGACGCGCGGGAACAATCCGCCAAGGACCGCGAAGCCTCGATTGAACGAGCCCGGCAGGAGATCCAGCAAGAGCGCGACCGTGCGATTGCGGACCTCCGAACCGAGTTCGCCGACATCACCGTGCGGGCCGCCGAAAAAGTCATCAACCAGTCTCTCGACCGTCAGGCGCACCAGCGCGTGATCGACGAGACGCTGGCTGAGTCGAACTTCAGCGGGAATTAGCGATGGCAGACGTGCAAGCCGCCCGGCGGTACGCGCAGGCAGCATTCGGGATTGCGACCGATTCGGGTACCATCCCGCTCTGGCGCTCTGAATTGGGCGATGTCGCTTCGGTCCTGACCGAATCAGGCATCGCCGCGTCGCTCTCGGACACGAAAGTGCCCCTGGAGCGGCGACTCGCCCTCGTCGGACGCGTGCTGGACGTTTCGCCGCTGGTGTTGAACTTCGCGAAGTTGCTGGTCTCAAAGGGCCGTGCTTCGGAAGCGCGAGCCGTGGCAAACGCGTTCGAACGGATGGCTGACGAACACGACGGCATCGCCCACGCCTCGGTAACGACGGCTGTGGAACTTTCGCCGGATCAGCTCTCAGCGATCGCTTCGCAGCTGAGCCGGCAGATGGGCAAGGACGTCCGCGCAACCGGCACGGTCGACCCATCGATCATCGGCGGTGTTGTGGTTCGAGTCGGCGACAAGCTGGTAGACGGCAGCATTCGCACCCGCCTAAAGCGGCTCCGCACGGAGCTGGAGGGCGCCCGCTAAGGGCACCTTCGAACGAGTTGGAAGAAGAGGTAGGCCGGAATGGCAGTACGCGCTGAAGAGATTGCATCGATCCTGCGAGAGCAGATCGAAGGATTCGGTAGCTCGGTCCAGGCGACCGATGTTGGTTCCGTCATTTCGGCGGGCGACGGTGTGGCACGTGTGCACGGCCTTTCGGGCGCCATGCTTTCCGAGCTCCTGGAGTTCAGCAACGGCTCGATGGGCATCGCGCTGAACCTCGAAGAAGAGTCGGTCAGCGCCGTCGTGCTGGGCGAGTACGACGACATCAAGGAAGGCGACGAGGTTCGCTCGACCGGCCGCATCATCGAGGTTCCTGTTGGTGACGGGATGATCGGCCGCGTTGTCGACCCGCTCGGCAACCCGATTGATGGCAAGGGGCCAATCAACACGACGAAGAAGCGCCCGATCGAGCGCATCGCTCCCGGCGTAACGCTTCGCAAGAGCGTGAACCAGCCGGTGCAGACGGGCATCAAGTCGATCGACGCGATGTTCCCGATCGGCCGCGGCCAGCGCCAGTTGATTATTGGCGACCGCTCGACCGGTAAGACCGC
>JBDTNM010000061.1:0-14053 GCA_039933735.1 bacterium
AAAGGGCACGGGCTAAGCCATAACCCGCTCAACGCGCTGATTGCGCCACGGCCGATCGGCTGGATTTCTTCGCGCGATGCACAGGGACGGGTGAATCTTGCGCCGTACAGCTTCTTCAATGCCTTCAACTATGACCCGCCGATCATCGGCTTCTCTTCGATCGCGTGGAAGGACAGCGTCCAAAACGCGAGTGAGACAGGTGAGTTCGTCTGGAACCTGGTGACGCGGGAACTCGGCGACCGCATGAACCAGACCTCGGCACCTCTCGCCCATGGCGAGGACGAGTTTCCCTACGCCGGCCTCACGCCGGAACCCGGCCGCGTCGTTAATGTGCCTCGCGTGGGCGAAAGCCGGGCGGCGATGGAGTGCAAGGTCGTCGACATAGTGCAGTTCAAGAATTCGAATGGCGAGAACGTGAAGGGCTGGCTGGTGCTGGGCGAAGTCGTCGCCGTCTACATCGACAAGCTGCTGCTGAAAGACGGTGTCTACCAGACTGCGGAGGCCTATCCGATCATGCGAGCCGGCGGTTTGAACGATTACGTCCAGGTTTCGCCCGAGAACGTGTTTCAGATTAAGCGGCTCGCGGGAGCCAGCAGCCCGTCTTCGCACGGGAAGGCCTGATCAATGGGGCAAACGCCCGGCGTCGAGCTGCTAGTCGATCCTGCAGCGACTGCAAGGGTGGACCTCTCGCCGGGTCACCCCAAACCGGGCGCTGTCGCTCGCGGTTCGCTGGCTGCTCGGTATGCTTCGCTCAAGGTTTGGGGGAGGTCGAGATGGATTTCCAGCAGGTCGTAGCGAAACGCAAGATGGTCCGCAGTTTCGAAGCGCGTGACCTCCCCGGCGACGTCATCGAACGCATCGTCCGCAACGCGCAGCGCGGACCTTCCGCCGGGTTCAGCCAGGGTGTCGAACTGCTGGTGCTCCACGGTCCGGAGCAACTCTCGGCCTACTGGGAGATTGTTTCCGCGAATGAACCGCCCGCATCCGTGCCGCGTTGGCCGCTGTTCAAGAACGCGCCGCTGATCCTCGCGTTCGTCAGCGATAAGCAGGCCTACATCAGCCGCTACTCCCGCCCCGATAAAGAGTGGACGAACATGTCCGACGAAACACTCTGGCCCGTTCCGTTCTGGGATATCGATGCCGGCATGGCGGCTCTCCTTGTCCTCCTGACCGCCGTCGATGCTGCCCTCGGCGCCTGCTTCGTCGGCGTGGTGGACCAGCCGGCGTTCAAGGCGCGGTTCGGCATTCCCGAATCCATGAACGTCGTTGGCTGCGCCCTGATCGGTTATCCCGCCGCTGACGATCAGCCGTCGCCCTCGCTCGCTCGCGGCCGCCGACCCGCAGCCGATGTGGTGCACTACGGCCAGTGGTGATCGCGCTCAGGCGATGAGTTTGGCGCCCGGACGTGTCTTCTTCGTTCGCTCGACCGCGATGATGCGTTCGATTTCCGCAACCGCCTCGTCGAGCTGGTCATGCCGGTTCAGCACCACGTAGTCGTTGTTTTCGATGTCGGCGAGTTCGGCTTCGAGTTCCGCAACCCTCCGCGCGAACGAGTCGGCGTCTTCGCTGCCGCGTTTTTGCAGCCGCGCCCGAAGCGCCTCGCGGTCTTCAGCCATGAGGAAGATGAAAATCGCCCCGGCGAGCTTCTTCCGCCATGTCTGGGCGCCCTGGACATCGGTCCGAATGATGACGTCCTCGCCGCGGCTCAACGGGCCTTCAATCTCGGAACGTTCGAGCCCCTTGAGGTCGCCGTAGACGTTCGCGAACTCGGCGAAGTCACCGCGCTTGATCTTGTCTTCGAATTCAGCGCGGGTGAGGAAGTGATAGTGATTGCCGTTGGTCTCGTCATCTCGCGGCGACCGGCTGGTGGAACTTGTTGCGCGGTGAATCCCCGTGCGCTCGCGCAGCAGGTCGATCACCGTGTCTTTGCCAACACCTGAAGGCCCGTGAAGGACGATGACGAGAGGACGGGCTTTCACGCCCTGATCATGCCGCCCTCGGCCGCGCGCGCAAGGTCAGCCCAGAAGCGCGGGTACGAAACACCGACTGCGTCGTTCTCGATCCGCGTTTCGCCTTCGGCTAACGAGCCGGCAATCGCGCCCAGCATCCCGACGCGATGGTCCCCCCGCCCGTCGAGATGCGCGCCGTGAAGCCTCGCCGGGCCGTGTACGACGAAACCGTCCGCTCTTGGAGTGATTAGCGCACCCATTCGAGTGAGCACATCGACAGTTGCATCGACCCGGTTGGATTCTTTCACCACGAGTTCTTGGGCGTCCTTGACGATCGTCTCGCCCTCGGCGAAACAGGCGAGGATCGCGACCAGGGGCAACTCATCGATGGCCCGCGGCACGAGGCTTCCGGAAACGGTAGTCCCACGCAGTTGTGAGGTGCGTACCACCAGGTCTGCGACTGGCTCGCCGCCACTGGTACGTTCTTCTAGCCGTTCAACGCTCGCGCCCATCGCCTGGAGGATGTCGAGGATGCCCGTGCGCGTCTCGTTTGTGTTCACACCCTCGAGCAGTATTTCCGCGTCCGGATGGCAGGCGCCGAGCACCAGCCACGGCGCGGCGCTCGAGATGTCTCCCGGCACGCGCAACGAGAGCGGGTCGAGGTGGGTCGTCGGCGAAACGGTGACGGTTGTGCCCTCGCTGCGGATGTCCGCGCCCATTGCCGTCAGCATCCGTTCGGTGTGGTCGCGACTCTTTTCCGGCTCGCTGAAGGTCGTGGTGCCATCGGCGTAGAGCGCCGCGAGCGTGATCGCGGATTTCACCTGGGCGCTTGCAACGGGGCTGTTGTACGAGATTGCCTTCAACGAGCCGCCAACCACGGCAATTGGAGCGAGCGTGCCGCCCTTACGCGCCTGGATGTTCGCCCCGAACTGGCGCAGTGGCGCGATCACGCGAGCCATCGGCCGTGTCCGCAGCGATGCATCGCCGGTCAGGATGCTGAACAGAGGTTGTCCTGCGAGCAGCCCCAGGAGCAGCCTCATGCTCGTACCGCTGTTACCGCAATCGAGCACGGTCTCGGCTTCGAACAGGGAGTGCATCCCAGCGCCATTTACTCTCGCGACCGGCGATCCTTCTGGCCAGTCGATTTCGACGCCGAGGGCCGCGAGGCAGGCCGCCGTCGAACGGACGTCTTCGGATTCGAGGATGCGTTCGACTGTCGCGGGGCCATTCGCGATGGCGTTGAAGATCAGCGAACGATGGGAGACCGATTTATCCGGCGGGATCTCAATGGTGGCGCGGATGCGCTCGGGCCGATTGACGATCACGGGAGGTCATCGCGGATGCCGAGCTTCTTCTTCAGTTCGGCGTCGTTCGCTCGCGGCGGCGCTTCGGAGATCCGGTTCGTGGCTTCCTTCAACTTGTCATAAAGTCCACCAACGAAGAGCCGCCCAACCGCATCCTGGGCTGAAGGCGCTTCCGGGCCTTCCGGACGGCGGCGTTCTGGTGGGTTGAGGATGAAGTTGTCGCGGTCGAACTGCGTGCTCTGGAAGAGGTCATACGTCGGCTCATGGCCGGTTTCGATCGCGTCTTTGACCGTGTTGAGTTCCTGTTGGAGCCGGCCAATCCAGTGCAGGACGGCTTCCTTGTTGGTCATCATGATGTCCCGCGACATGGTCGGGTCACCGCTTGCGAGGCGAGTCAGGTCGCGGAAACCTGGGCCGGCCAGGAGCGATGCGTCTTCCCAGCCCTGGCTGTCGCGGACCATTCGGAACAGCGCTACCGACATAACGAGCGGGAGATGGCTGACCGCCGCGGCGTACTGGTCATGTTCCGCCGGGTCGATATAGACGGGGTGTGCGCCCAGGGTTTCGATCAGCCCGAGTACGACGCCTACTGCGCGTTCGTCGGCCCGCGGCGAAGGTGTCATCGCCCAGGTTGCGTCCTTAAACAGGTCTGCGGCGGCGGCCTCAGGCCCGCTCTTTTCGCGACCGGCCATTGGGTGCCCGCCGATGAAGTTCGCGGTATCTGGCAGGTATTCCTGGGCCCACCGCATGACGTCGCCCTTCGTGCTGCACACGTCGGTGACGACGACACCGGGTTCTAGGTACTTGCCCACTTCCTGGAGGATGGAGCGTGCAGCCATCACGGGAGTGGCGATGACAACGAGGCCCGCGCCCTCCACTGCTTCTTCGAGAGAGGCGACTTCCTTATCGATGGCGCCGAGTTTCTTCGCCGCACGAGCATTCCCGCGGTCGCGGTCAGCGCCGACGATGTCGTACTGGCGGTTTTCGCGGGCGGAAAGGGCGAGGCCGATGGAAGTGCCGATGAGGCCCGTGCCAATGATGCTGATACGCGATTGCGCCATGGAAACTCCCTGTTCCCGGTGGCCCGAAAATGCCTCATCCGGTGGGCACTAGGCTAGCACAGGCCCGGTTCAGACGAGGAATCTGAAGACATCGTCTCGAACGTGATTGAGGATCCAGTAGATCGGGCTGTATTGCGGTGCTACGAATCCGATTACGAGCATTGTCATCAAGATGCCTGGGCCCCAGGGTTCGAGCTTCTGCAGTTCATTGGCTGCGTTCCGCGGCAGAAATCCCAGCGCGACCTTGAATCCGTCGAGGGGAGGGAGCGGGATGAGATTGAAGATCCCGAGGATGATGTTCAGGTTGACGACGACCAGCAGGAACAGGGCGACGTAATCCTGCCCGGAGCCGTCCTGGACCAGCCGTTCAAAGCTGCCGTAGGTCGGGGTCACGAGCCCGAGCTTTAAGGGAAGAGCGGCAAGGGCCGCAAAGAAGAAGTTCGAGGCCGGTCCTGCAAAGGCGACCAGTGCGCCACCACGGCGTGGCCCGTTCTTCAGCCGCCACGGGTTCACGGGCGTCGGTTTCGCCCAACCGAACCCAATGATGAACATCATCGCGGCGCCGATCGGGTCGATGTGCGCGAGGGGATTGAGGGTCAATCTCCCCTGGCGTGCGGCCGTGTCATCTCCAAGTTCGTTCGCCGCCCAGGCATGGCAGAACTCGTGAAATGCGAGGCCGGTGAAGAGCGCTACAGAAGTGGCCGCGAAGAACACGAGGAACGCGGCCGGAGTGAAATCCGATAGGTAGAGGAGCATCGGAAAGAAATGTTAGCACGGATGCGCGATTTCCCAGTATTGAACGTGGGCGGGTCCGTAAAACACGTTGACCCAAGCCAGATCGGAGGTTACGGTCGCCGTTGACGAAGCTGTCGAGACGCTTCGTTGGCCGTCTTTTCGGCCTCGGTACCGCGGGGGTACCGGCATCTTCGATGCGGCCAGGTGCGCTGTGCGGAGCGCCAGACCAGGGTGGTTTGCCACCCGAAAGCGCGAGGTAGCCGTGTGTTCTTCCCCGGTGTACGACGCCGCGCATTGCACGTGCCTCATGCCGTCGTACCGTTCGCGCTGGCGAGTTTCGCAATTCTCGTGACCCTGCTCGCCTGGGCAGCGTTCGCGCACTCTCAAGCCGGCTTCAACGGCACTTCGCCGCCTCTCCCTGACATCGCGTCGATCGGTTCCGTTGCCTACACGATCCCCGGCAAAGACTTTGATGACCTCGTCGTTCGCCCGGCCGATGCCTCCGTGGCGCCGCAGGTGATTGCCACGTTCGCCAACAGTGGCTCCACGGGCTATCACATCCATGGCGCCGCCTCGCCGCTCGGTGACCGAATTGCGGTGGTTTCCCTCGACCCGTTCGCGACCCGCGCCAGTGGACGTCTTTCGTTGGTCGAGGTGAACGATCGCGCAGTCGTGGCGATCGAAGGAAATTTTGACTATTTCACGCGGATCGCCTGGTCGCCTGACGGCGCGCGTGTCGCGGCGGTCCGCTACCTGGACTCGCCCTCTGGCAAGACTCAGTCTGTCGTCGAAGTTGATGTTGAGACCGGGATGATTCGCCCGGTCGCCGAGTTCGCGGACGCCCTCGATGTCGTCCCGGTCGGGTACAGCTTCGATTCGTCGCGGTTGTTCGTCGTGGTAGTCGACCAAAAAGGCTCCAACCTCTACATGGAACGCGCGGGCAAGTCCCAGCTCGTCGCTGAACTGAGTCCCGGCCGGACCCGCGACTGGTCGTTGAGCCCCGACGGCTCGCGGCTGGCATTCGTCGATATCCTCGCCGGCGGCTCGCGCACCTTCGTCGGCCGGACGCTGGTCGTCGCGACCGGCGCCGTCACGACACTTCCTGCCGAGAAGGACCAGGTAGGCTCAAGCTGGCTTCCAGGTTCGCCAATCCCCGCGTTCGGCGGTCCCGGGGGAGCCTGGCAACTCTCGCAGCCCGATGCCCAGAACGCGTATCTGATTCCGGGAGCGTGGTCACCCGACGCCAACTACCTCGTGGCCACCGTTTATGCCGATGGCAGCGAACGGGACGGCCGCGCGGCAACCTCGCTCGAACTCGTCGCTCGCGAAACGGCCGAGGCCCAATCAACCCGGACCGTCCTTTCCGAACTCTCGGGCGCTGCCTTCCTTGGCTGGGTCCACAACCTCAATTGACTGTTCACAACAAAACGACAGGAGACAGGATGGCTGTTTCTACCCGAAGTTACTCCCGCCCACGAGACTATTCCAAGCTCTTCATCGCTTTGGCGGTGCTTGCTGCCGTCGTCGCGATCGCCCCGATTGCGGCGGCCGTTCTGGGCTACGGCAGCAAAGTGGTCACGCCCAAGACAGCCTTCGCCTCGGCCCCAAGCGGCGACTACGCCGTGCTTGGCCGGAGTGACGGTGATGCCGATGTCATCTCGGTCGCCTGGGCAGCGAACCCGGGTGCCGTCACCGAACTCGTCCGCGTCCCCCACCTTCCCGGTTTCACCTCCACCGGCGCCGTTTCGCCGGATGGAAAGAAGCTCGCGCTCGTCAGCGTCGATGGGGGCAGTCCATCGCATCCGACCGCGTCGCTCAATGTCGTGGGCCTGGAAACGGGCTTGCTCAGCCGGGCGGCCGTCAAAATCGCCCCAGGCCAAACCCCGGTCTGGGATCCTTCGGGCGAACGCGTGGTGGTCACGCGATTTGCCGGCGGCAGTGACTCCCCCGGCGCCGTGAGCCTCTTCAGTGTCGCAGCATCCGGAAAGGACGAGACACTCCTTGCAACCTTCGGCAACGCGCTGGGCGTCTACCCGGTGGGCTTTGCTTCCGGCACAAACCTTGTCAGCGTGATCATCGACGGGAACGGTTCCCGGCTTCGGGTTGGCTCGAAGGACGCTGGTTCTATCTCCACGGAAATCACACGCGACTGGAGGTTGAGCCCGGACGGCTCGCAACTCGCGTTCATCGAGTCTTCGACGGCCAACGGCGTCCAATACCTGGCGCGCACCATCAGCCTCGACGGCGGTGGCGACGTCTCGGCCCAGAGCCTTTCGGCAGCCGTCTCCGCGCTTGGAACGGCCTGGAATCCGGCCACGAAGACCGCTACCTTCGGTGTCGAACCCGGCGCATCGATTCCCGGAGTCTCGGCCCAGGCCCTATCAAGCGCCGCTGCGAGCGCCACGCCAGGCTTTGACGTTCCCATGGGCTACTCGGGCGACGGTCAGGACCTCCTGGTAACGCGCTGGAGCGGCTCATCGTTCCAGGACCCCGGCAAGCCGGTGTTGCAACTGGTCACCCCCGATGGGCGCACCAACTACGACTCTTTCACAAGGTTCTACGGTTGGTCGGCAAGGTAGACCGGTTCGTCATCGCGGCGGCGATTCTGGCCGTCGCAGTCGGGTTGGCGTTAGCTAACCCGCAGCCCTCGCGTGCCGACCACTACCCCTGCCATGAGCCGAACCGCGGTTGGGGCTTCGATACCTACGAGTACGAGGACTACGTCGGCAAGTACAGCACCGCGATTGACCTCGCCGTCCGCGGATGGGCTGTACCTCCGGCCTACACGGTGGGCGATGGCGAGACCATCGACGTTTCGTACCAGGGCGTCGAATCCGGCCCTCGAACCGCGCGCGTCGCTGCCTCGAAGGCGAACGCCATCCCTCCAACTGTCTATAAGTCGATCGCGTGGATTGAGTCGGGCTGGTCGCAGGCCGCAGGCCAAGTGCCTTATGGCGGCACCGGCCCCACGATCACGGCGATCGACTGCGGCTACGGCCTCGGGCAAATAACGACTGGTATGGGCCACCTCTCGGCGCCGCCGGCGCTCGATGTCCGAGTCGCTTCCGCCCGGCAGGCGGTCATCGGTACCCACCCGCTCTTCAACATCGCCGAGGGAGTCCGCATCCTCGCGGACAAGTGGAACGGCGCCGCCAACTTCCGTCCCATCGCCGGTCAGGGCGACCCGGCCGCGCTCGAAGACTGGTACTACGCGATCTGGAGCTACAACGGCTTCGCCTTCGTCAATCACCCGCTCAATCCGAACCTCGACCCGCTTCGCGGATCTGTCTGGAACTGCAGCGACCCGAACGCTCCCGGTTACGGCTTCTATGAGTGGGGCGATTACACCTACCCCGAAAAGGTCTACGGGTGCATGCGCTACCCGCCAATGCCGAAGGGTGTCGCCTATCCGCCGCCGTTGGGTGGCGGCACACCTCCGACGCCCCCGGTGCCCGGAGCCCCGAAGTTCGTCCCCGGTGACACCGCCCGCGTCTTCGGAACCGGCAACGGTCTCAACATCCGCGCCACCCCGAATACCGACGGTGCAAAGCTCACGACCGTCCCCGACGGCACCTCGTTGACAATTCTCGGTGGTCCGCAGGCAGGCTCCGGCCTGAACTGGTGGAACGTCCAGTTCGGCGCTATCACGGGCTGGGCAGCAGATCAGTTCCTCGCGAAACCCGCACCGGAACCGCCACCCGATGCGCCGGTAAACCCGGCCGGCAGGGTCTGGCCGCCGCAAGTCTTCAGCATGCCGAATCTCGCATCGCCGGAGATCGCGGCCGCCATGGTGCCTTCGGCGTTCCAAACGTGCGAGGACAACGGCTTCAGCGGCGGTTGCCCGGCGATGGACTTCGCGACGATCCCTCACTTCGACTCCACCCCGCCGCCGAACCCCTCGGACGTGAGCCTGTTCCTCGGTGACCCGGTGCTGAAAATCACCGGTAATACGACGATTCTGCTGACCGCCGCCGCGAGCACCGCCACCAGCTCGGATGTTCAGGTGAAGAACACAGGCACCGGCATCGCACCCTTCAGGGTGCGAACCTCTGCTGACTGGCTCCAGGTGCGCCATCCCGGCGACCCGGCCGGGCGGGTCATCGACGGCGGCGTGGCTCTGGGTGCGAATATGGAAGTGGTGACGCAAACCAAGCCACGTCAGGCAACCTCGGGGGCCGACAGCATCCTGCAAATAACCGTCGACCCGACGTTCCTGACCGCCGGCACGCACACGGGAACGGTCATCATTGACCCACTTCTTGGCGGTGGCTCGGCCGTGACATTTACCGTCACCGTCACGTCTTCGGGCGGGGCAGGTGGTTCACCCCAAACGCCCACTCCCGGAACAACGGCAACCCCGCGCGGACCCGTCCCGCGCGCCATCTTGCCCGGCGTTATTTTCGAAGGCTCACACTAGATCGAACCTCCGCCCGAGAGCGGAGGCTTCGACACCGCTTCTTAGTGCCCTGAGTGGGCTTCTTCCAACACCTTCCGGTGCTGTTCGATTACTTTCTGCGCTGCCGCCTGGGGCACTTCGCCGTAGTGGTCGAACTCGAGTTCGAACACCCCCCGGCCCTGCGTGATCGATCGAAGGTCGGAGGCGTACCGTTGCACTTCCGCCAGCGGCACTTCCGCCTCGATCACACTCATCGAGCCGTCCGGGTTGATGCCGTGGATCTTTGCTCGCTTGGTGTTCAGGTCGCTGACGACATCCCCCGCATTGGGTTCGGGCGCATACACGCGGATATTCATCACCGGTTCCAGCAAGGTGCCGCCGCTGCCGTTGATCGCTTCTTTCAGCGCCTGCGAGGCCGCCAGCTTGAAGGCCATTTCGCTTGAGTCCACCGGGTGATGCTTGCCATCCAGCAGTGTGATCTGGCAGTCGGTCAGTTCGTAGCCGGCGAAAACGCCCAGGTGGGCGGCTTCGTGCACCCCTTTTTCGACCGCTGGTATGAACTCCTTGGGCACGGACCCACCGACGACTTTTTCGCCGAACTGGAGGCCTGCACCGCGGGCCAGCGGCTCGACTTCGAGGATCACTCGCGCATATTGGCCGTGGCCGCCGGTCTGCTTCTTGTGGGTGTAGTCGGCGTGCGCCTTCTTCGAGACGGTCTCCCGGTAGGGCACGCGGGGAAGGCTCAACTCCACATCCACGTTGAACTTTCGCTTCAGCCTTTCAATCGTCACCTCGAGGTGGGCGTCACCGAGGCCCGCGAGGATGATTTCGCCCGAGCTTGGGTCCCGGCTCAGCCGCAGGCCCGGGTCTTCTTCCACGAGCCGCTGCAGGCTTGTGCCGAGCTTGTCCACCGCTCCCTTGCTCGTGGGGTGCACGGCCATGCTGAAGACAGGATTCGGAAATTCGATCGGCGGGAATTCCGCGCCAAGTTCCCTCGCTCCGAGGGTATCGCCGTTGGCCGTTGTCACGAGCTTCGCGACCACGCCGATATCACCGGCGCGCAGTTCCGGAACTGCAATCTGCTCCTTGCCCCGCTGGAGATAGATCGTCCCGAGCCGTTCATCGGCCTTCTTGTTGGCGTTCCAGAGGTGGGCGTCGGCTTTCACGGTGCCCGTGACTACGCGCATATACGTCAATTTGCCTACGAACGGGTCGGCCGCAGTCTTGAACACGTGCACTGCCGCCGGGGCCGCCGGGTCGGCGACCAGCTGAACGCTGCCCGCATCGATAGGGTCGCGGTCGAGGGGCGATGGACCGCTGAAGGCGATGTTGTGCAGCATCTGCCGCACGCCGATGAACTTCGTCGCCGATGCGCAAATCACCGGGATGATCAGGCCGTGATCGAGCCCTCCGTGGAGCACTTTTCGAAGTTCGTCTTCGGAGAGTTCTTCATCGGCGAAGTATTTCGCCATCAGCGCTTCGTCCGTCTCCACGATGCCTTCAATGAGTTGGGCGCGGAGTTCGGTCGCGTGTTCAGCGAGGTCTGCCGGGATATCGACTTCCTCGGCGGTTTCGCCCAGGTAAGCCTTCATGTGCAACAGGTCGACGATGCCGTTAAACGTGTCGTGCGCGCCAATAGGCAGCTGCAACGGCATCACGCGGTGGCCCCAGCGTTCCTGGAGTTGCTTCAGCACGGTGTCGAAGTTGGCATTTTCGCGGTCCATGCGGTTGACCACGATCATGCGGGGGAGGCCGAGTTTTTCGGTGATGTTCCAGGTCCGGTCGGTGCCGACCTCCGGGCCTGAGACCGCATCCACCACCACGAGAGCCATGTCGGCGGCGTTCGCCCCGCAAATGACTTCTGAGACGAAGTCCGCGTATCCGGGCGTGTCGATGATGTTGATCTTCCGGCCTTCCCACTCGACCGGGATGATGGCGAGGTTGAGGCTGAATTTGCGCTTGTGTTCGTCTTCGTCGTAGTCGCTGACGGTGTTTTGGTCCTGAATGGTGCCGAGTCGGGTAGTGGCTCCGCTTTCGTAGAGCGCCGACTCAGCGAGCATCGTCTTGCCGACGCTCCCGTGGCCAACCAGGACCACATTACGGATGTCTTCGGTGGCGTACACCTTCATAGATGGGAACCTCCACAGCTATAGATAAGACCCGCAGTCTGAGCACGATTCTACGCTTGCATCGAGGCCCGTCTCAACGCCCGGTAGTCCGACTTTTCGACCCTTGTGGACATGTGCTGTCGCGTTTCTTCGCGAACCTCGCCTGCTGTGTGCCAAGACCGTAGACTCGATAGAGATTCGCACGAATGTTCGACTTATGACGCTCACCTACGTTGCACTCGACCTGGAGACAACCGGCCTCGACCCGGAGCGCGATCGCATCATCGAAGTCGGCGCTTCGCGGTTCGATCCAAAAGTCGGCGAACTCGAAACCTTTTCCTACGTCGTCAATCCCGGACGCGCCGTGCCAGCGTTCATCGAGCGCTTCACCGGCGTGACCAACGAGATGACGGCACGCGCCCCCAGGCTCGCTTCGATTCGACCGGAGCTTGAGCGATTCGTCGGGGATTCGGTCATCGTCGGACATAACATCGGCTTCGACTTGCGCTACCTCGCCGGCGAACAGGTGAAGCTGAAGCCCAAATCCGTCGACACGGCGGAGATGGCCCGCTACCTCCTGCCCACGCTGCGTGGCCACGGCCTGATGGAAGTGGCCGGAGCGCTCGGATTGGAACCCGCCGAGCACCATCGAGCACTCAACGATGCTCGGACGGCGGCCGAGGTCTTCCGCGGCTTGCTTCGCATCGCCGAAGCGATGCCCGACGGCCAGCGCTTTCAGTTAGCCCGATTTATTTCGTTGCACGAACCTCTGCTGGCCCAGGTCATCGCCGGAGAAGAATGGGATCAGCGCACCGCCGGAAGCCACATCCCTGTTCTGCGCCCCGCGGCCGAGCACGAACCGCTTGAGGCGAAGGAACCGCGCGTCGCGGTCACCCAGGCCGAGGTTCGCAAGGCCTTCGCGGCCGCGCCGGCCGTTTTCGACCGGTTCGAAGAGCGGCCGGAGCAGCTTGAAATGGCCGAAGCGGTGCGCCAGGGCTTCCAGCGCGGCGGCCATTGGCTGATCGAGGCCGGCACAGGCGTCGGCAAGTCATTGGCCTACCTGTTGCCGGCTGCTATGCACGCGATTAAGAACGGCGAACGCGTGGTCATCTCCACGAACACCATCGCCCTCCAGGAACAGCTGCTTTCCAAGGATATCCCCGCGCTGCGGGAGGTCCTGCTCGCCGCCGGGGTGATCTCCGCGCCGGGGGACTTCCGCGCTGCATTGCTTAAAGGACGGTCCAACTATCTCTGCATGCGCCGTTGGGTAGCGAACTACGCCTCCGGATTGGGCGACCAGGACTTCGCGCGGCTAAGTTCCGCCATGCTCGTTTGGCTTGGCGAAACAGAGTCCGGCGACCGCTCGGAGCTAAACCTCGATCCCACCGAATGGGTCACCTGGCAGCGCTTTTCGGCACAGGATGCGGACTGTCTCGCTCGCCAGGATCGTCACGTCCGCGAAGGCAACTGCTTCCTTCAACGTGCCCGCCAGGCGGCCGAATCCGCCCATATCCTGGTCGTGAACCACGCACTCCTGCTCGCCGACCTCGTCGCGGGTGGCAGCGCCCTGCCTGAGTTCGATCACCTGATCATCGACGAAGCGCACAACCTCGAGGACGCCGCTACCAACCAGTTCGGTGGCAGCATCAGCCTTCGAAAGACGGTCGAGGCTCTCGAAGGCATTCACCGCCGCCAATCGCGCGACCACCGCGAAGGCGGGGTGGTGACGCTCATCCGTGCACTCCCTGAGGAATCGTTCGGAACTATCGGCCGAGGCCTGGAAGAGGCTGTCGCTCGCTGTGCCGAACGGTCGCGTCCGTTCTTCGAATCGCTAGCCGCCCTCTTGCCGGCCAGCGGCGACGACGAACGGCTGCTCATCACCGCCGGCGTCCGTCACGGTGATGTTTGGGAGCGAGTCGAAGAGGCATGGGGTGAATTCGAAGCCGGTCTGCGGGATGTAGAAGCACGGGCCAGCACGGCAAGGAAGACTGTCGCCGATGCCCCGATCGAAAGCGCGGACGCACTCGCGGGGGAAATCGAAGCCGCTCTCCGCAAGGTCACGGACCTGCACCTCCAGGCGCAGCAGATCCTCAGCGCCACTTCGGACGACCTGATTCTCTGGGCCGGACGGGACCGCGACATGACTGGCACCCTCAACGTCGCCCCACTCGAAGTTGGGCCGCGCCTTTGGGAGGAGTTGCTTTCGAAGCGTCGAGTTGTCGTCGCGACCAGCGCCACCCTGAGCGCGAACGGGGACATGAGCTTCGCCGCCAGGTGCCTCGGATTCGAAGAACCTGAGACGCTTCAGCTTGGCTCCCCGTTCGATTACGGCACCGCGACACTGCTCTCCGCCGTGGAGGATGTCCCCGACCCTTCCGACCGTGGCTATCTGGAAGGTGTGGCCAAAGCAGTCGTCGAATTGACGCGTGCGTCAGATGGGCGCGCTCTCGCGCTCTTCACCTCGAACGCAGCCCTGCGCAAGGTGGCCGAGATGGTCCGG
>JBDTNM010000062.1:0-13931 GCA_039933735.1 bacterium
TTCGGCCAGCCCAAATACCAGCCTCCAGCAAGTGCGATCCCAAGCCCCGCGAAGGAAACAATCGCGCCCGCGACCGTATCGAGGATGAAGTGGTTCCCGGTCATGACCACGGAAAAGAACATGGCCACGGGCCAGATAACTCCGAAGGCGTACGCCCAGGGCTTTCGTGCGACCCACGCCACAATCACGCCCAGCAACAACGACCACCCGAAATGAAGGCTGGGCACCGCTGCGAAAGGATTGACGAACGCCTTCGCTTCCTGCGCGTTGTAGCCCACTCGGTCGAAGGCAGCCATCGTATCGATGAATCCGGCGAATGGGATGAGCCGCGGCGGGGCGACGGGGAAGAGCCAGTAGATGACCACGCCAATGGCGCCCGAGGCGAGGAACGCGTTTCGGGTGATGTAGTAGGCAGTCCGGTGCCGGACGTAAAGCCAGACGGCCACCAGGATCACCAGGGGCATGTGTCCCCAGAAGTAGATCCCGTTCATCGTCTTGATGAGCCAGTAGTGACCCAGGATCCACGACTGCATCTCCAGTTCCCAGTACACGTGCAGCCGCTTTTCAAGGTCGATCAAGTTGAATCCGCGGACCATCGCCTCGCCGGCACGATCAACGACGGCGCCGCGAATCGCGAAATAGATCAGGAACGACACCACGACCACAACGATTTCGTGCAGCCCGAGGCGTCCGGTGATGGCCCAGGCGCGCCGAAGGGGAGTCGTTGCAGGCGACGCGGTCGTCATTTCCCCAGCGTAACGCAGAGTTCGCAGTGAACGCTTTGCTCACCATTCGTTAGCACCTATACACTCGCGTGAGCTTTTCGCCCGATGAAGTGCGAGGCTTTGAGGTTGGCTCGTGGATTTTCAGGTTACCGGCGGCGACATCAGTGGAGCGGCGGCCGATGCCGTCATCGTGAACCTCTTCGAAGGAGTAACAGCCCCGGGCGGCGCTACGGGAGCAATGGACAAAGCGTTAGACGGCGCGATTTCGAAGCTCATCGCCCAGGGCGACATTCGCGGCAAGAGCGGCGAAGTCACCATCATTCACACCTTCGGCAAGATCGCGGCGGCGCGAGTGGTCGTCGCAGGGCTCGGGAAACAGAAGGACTTCGATATCGATGCGGTCCGCAATCTCAGCGCCAACCTCATCCGCTCGCTGAGAAAGCCCGGGATCAAGACGCTGGCGACCATCGCACATGGGGCCGGGATCGGCGGGCTCGATCCGGCAGCCTGTGCGCAGGCAGTCGCCGAAGGCAGCATCCTCGGGAATTACCGCTTCCTGAAGCACAAGTCGAAAGACGATGACCGCTCCGACATCACCTCCGTCACGATCGTTGAAAGCAATGCAAGCACAGTGGATGCCCTCAAGGCCGCGGCTACAAAGGGCGTGATCCTCGCTGAAGCAACGAACCTGGCCCGCGACCTTTCGAACGAACCGTCGAACCACCTCACGCCTTCGGACCTCGCCTCCCGCGCGGCAGATGTCGCCAAAGAGAACGGTCTTGAAATCGAAGTCCTCGAACGAGCCGACATGGAGAAGAAGGGCATGGGCTCTCTTCTTTCCGTAGCGAAAGGCAGCGCCCAGCCGCCGAAGCTGATCCGCCTCTCCTACAAGGGCCGAAAAGGCGAGGGCTATGACCTCGCCCTCGTAGGCAAAGGCATCACCTTCGACACCGGCGGCATCAGCATTAAACCCGCCGCCAACATGGAAGCGATGAAGGCCGACATGACCGGCGCGGCTTCGGTGATCGCTGCCATGGGCGCAATCGCGAAGCTCGCCCCAAAGGCGAACATTGTCGGAATCGCTCCCTGCACGGAGAACATGCCCGGCGGCAACGCAACCAAGCCCGGTGACGTCGTTTCGGCAATGAACGGCCGAACCATTGAAGTCATCAACACCGACGCGGAAGGCCGTCTCGTCCTCGCGGATGCGCTGTGCTGGGCGAAAGAGCTCGGCGCGACCAATATCGTCGATGTCGCCACCCTCACTGGCGCGGTCACTACCGCGCTCGGCGACGTCGCTTACGGCCTGATGACGAACAACGACGCGTTCTGCGCGAAGCTCGAATCCGCCGCAACAGCCGCTGGAGAGAAGACCTGGCGCCTCCCGATGTGGAAGGAATACGACGACTTCATCAAGAGCGACGTGGCCGACTGCAAGAACACCGGCACCCGCGGCGCCGGCACCATCGTCGGGGCGAAATTCCTTGAGCCGTTCGTGGGAGACACCCCCTGGGTACACATGGACATCGCCGGGGTCGACATGATGTCGGCCGACAAAGGCTGGGTGAGCAAGGGCGCCAGCGGCTACAGCGTCCGAACCATGATCAACCTCGCCGTGGCGATCGTCTAACCGCTTCCTGGCGATTGCTCAGTGCGAACTCTCCATTCGCACCAGCTGCACAAGGTTCCCCATCGGCAGGGACATATCGAGGATGTGGAGCCCCCACACTTCGCCAGTGAGGAAACGAGGGAGATTCAAGCCCAGAGCTGATCCAGCTGCGTTCAAGTGCACTTCCAGGTAAGTGAACTGTCCGTTCGTGACGCATTTCGCGTCGATCAGTCCTTCCGCCACGCCATAGCCCGAGTCTGGACGGACCGCCGCCGCTGCGCCCGATGTCGCGAAGTTCCGGAAGCTGCTCGCCGCGAGCCAGAAGGAAAGCTCCCCTGTTTGCTCCCGTCCCGGTCCCGCAGGGTTGACGCACACTACCTGGTTGTTCAAGCCCGCCACTCGCCCGAACAAGCTCAACGGAGGCGGCGGAGAAACCGCGTTGAAGGTCGAGTACGTCACCACGCATCCGGTCTGCGTGGTCGTGCGACAGGCGGGAATGTTCGCGAAATCCCCACCCACGTCTTTCCCGCTCGGCACGCTCACCGCCGTCCCCGCGAGGATCGCCGAGACGAGGTGAGACCGCACCCTCGCGTCGCCGTCGATGTGCTCGGCAATCAGCCGCTTCAGCACCATCGCCCCCTGCGAGTGCCCAATGAGCACGAATCCGCGCCCATGGTTGTCGTGCTGCAGGTAATACTCCCAGGCCGCGACCACATCGCCATAGGCCGTTGCCACGCCCGTGGGATCGCTGAAGCGGCCCGTGGTGAGCGCCGTCACCGTCAACTGCCGGTAGACCGGCACGAACAAGCGGCAAACCTGCCCGAACGGGGCCGCCTGGGCGACCACGGTGCTGGTTTCAGCGATGCCGGGATCGAGGTCACTGTTCACACCGGGGTCCGTGCTCACCGTTGGATACACGTAGAAGCAATCGATCGGCGGATTCGCCGCCACTCCCGCCTTCACCAGCTTCACGGAGCCGTCAGATGAAAGGACCGCCTGGTCGAGCGAACCGTCGCACGGCGTCCCCTGCTTCTCCGGCCGGCAGATCCAATGCGCATCGGTGCTGTAGTCGACTGAGACAGTCCCTGGAACCGGTGTCGAAGCGTCGAATGCCGGGGTCGTTGGGGACGTTGCCGCGGGAGTCGATATGGTTGGAATCGAAGTCGCTATGCCTGGCTCGCCGTCGGCCGATTCACGATGGCAACCAACGAGTGCGCTGCAAAAAAGCGCAAGGAGTATGAGTCGCATCCGCATTTGGTCGATGGTACCGCACGAATCGGGCCTGTCACTGGCTTCTCACTTCGGCCACAATGCCCCGACCACCTGAACACCGGAGCCAGCCCGTGCGCACGATGACCCCCGACGACATCTACAACATCAAATGGGTCGGCGAATGCGACATTTCGCCGGACGGAAGCCGGGTCGCGGTTGTCGTCACGAACCTGGACCGCGAGACGGATGGCTACAAGTCCGCCATCTGGCTGGTGGATACAGCGGGAGGTGAGCCCCGCCAGTTCACGGCGGGTGCGAAGCGCGATGGCTCGCCGCGTTGGTCGCCCGACGGGAATTGGTTGGCGTTCACCAGCGAACGCGGCGAAGACAAGCCTCAAATCGCGCTCATGCCCGCGAGTGGCGGCGAGTCCCGCGTGCTGACGAAGCTGCCACTCGGTGCGGGAGTCCCGGCATGGTCGCCCGACGGCAAGAAGCTGGCCTTCAGCGCGAAGACGGGCACTCCCCCGGATCCTGACCCGAAAAAGGCAAAGCCGTACCGCCGCATCACATCAATGAAGTACCGGATCAACGGGCAGGGCTTCACTTACGACCAGCGCCGTCACCTGTTTGTCGTTGATGTCCACAGCGGCGAAGTTACACAGGTGACGGACGGCGACTGGGACGATACGCAGCCAGCCTGGTCGCCCGACGGAACGTCCTTGGCCTTCATTTCTGCCCGCCACGCAGACCGCGAGTTCGACAGTGCGAGCGATGTTTGGGTCGTATCCGCCACCGGCGGCGAGGCGCGCCAGGTGACCCGGACTGCAGGAGGGCGCAGCGCCCCTTCCTGGTCCTCCGATGGAAAACTGATAGCCCACATCCAGCACCCGGATTGGCCGTCGAACGGCCTCCTGCGCACGGCGGCAGCGGATGGGTCTGGCGATGCTGATGTCTCTGGTGGTTTGGACCGGGAGATGGGCGCAGGCGGGCTTCCCGGTGCCGTCGCCCAACCGAAATGGCTGCCGGGCGGAGGCATCCTCACGCTCGCGGCCGACCGTGGTGAATCCTCAATCTGGATCGGCGGCTCGGCTGCTGACGGACGTTGGGTTGCGAAGGACGCATCTTCCGCCACCTGGTACTCAATCGACCGCGCCGGCCTCCGGGCGGCCCTCACCTCCAATTCGCAGCCGGCGCCCGCCGAGCTTTCGGTGGTCAATCTCGAAACCGGCTCCCAAAAGCAGTTGACCGACTTCAATCGCAGTCTTCGGGAAGAAGTTGATTTCCAACGAGCAGAGAAGTTTGCGGTCGGCACGGACTCGGGAACGGAGGTTGATTGTTGGCTCATGAAACCAGCGGGCTTCGAAGAAGGTCACGCCTACCCCGTCATATTGGCCGTCCACGGCGGCCCCTTCGGCCAATACGGCGAGACCTTTTTCGATGAGTTCCAGATCTACGCGGCGGCGGGCTACGGCGTGGTCTTCTGTAACCCGCGCGGCAGCTCCGGGCAGGACACGGCCTTTTCGCGGGCTGTCGTCGGTGACATGGGAGGCCCGGACTATCGCGACGTCATGGCCGCCTTGGACGCCGCACTTGAACGCGCCCCATGGGCCGATCGCGACCGCCTCGGCATCATGGGCGGCTCCTACGGCGGCTTCATGACGAGCTGGACCATCGGGCACACCAACCGCTTTAAGGCGGCCATCAGCGAGCGCGCCGTGAACGACTGGTACTCCATGCAGGGCGCGAGCGATATCGGCGGCACCTTCAACCGCCAGTACCTCGGAGCCGATGCCACGATTCAAGAAAACCTGGAGGCAGTCCTCCGCCAGTCGCCGCTCACCTACGCCAAGAACATCGAGACCCCGGTGTTGATCCTTCATTCGGAAGTCGACTTGCGTTGCCCGATTTCGCAGGCTGAGCAGCTCTTCGTCGTCCTCAAGCAGCGCCGGAAGGACGTGGAGTTCGTGCGCTTCCCGGATGAAGACCACGAACTTTCGCGCGCCGGGCGCCCCAGCCACCGTGTGGATCGCTTTAACGTGATCCTCGACTACTGGAAGCGAAAACTCTGAGGTGGAGACCGCGAAGCGGGTCAACGTGCCCGAAGCACAACTCGCGCTCTATCAGCGCGCACTGGACCGCCTCAAAGATGCGGACCAGAAGTCCAATTTCGGCTCGGCCTACACCGCCGTGAACGGAAACATGTCGTCGATGATTTCGAAGCACGGAGTGGTCGGAATTCGCCTCCCGAAAACGGAACGGGACGCCTTCATGAGTCTTCACGGCACCGAACTGTTCCGCGGCGACCCGGCCTGGCCTCCGGCGAAGGAGTTTGTCGCCGTGCCCCAGGCGCTGCTCGCAGACACCGAGCGGTTGCTGCCCTACCTCGAACGAAGCTTCGAATTCACCCAATCGCTGAAGCCCAAGGCGCTGCGCAAAGCCCAAACGGATAGCCGCGACGGTGGCGACCCATAACTATATGCAATCTGCACCTAGTATGAACACCAATGGCAACAATCGTGCGCCATACTCACGATATGGATGTGGCCCTACCTCCCGAAACACTGGCAGAATTGCGGACCGGCGTCCTGGTTCGGATTCGCCCGATTCGGCCGGATGACATCCAGCGCCTCCGCGATTTCCATGATCGCCTTTCGTCCAATACCACGCGGCTCCGCTTCTTCAGCCCCCTGAGGCACCTTTCGTCGGTGTTCGCCGATCACTTGGCCTCGGTGGATTTCAAGAAACGCTGCGCGTTCGTTATCAGCCCGCTGGAAGACGACACCATCCACGCGGTCGGCCGATACGAAGGCGAAACCCTGCGCTGCGCCGAAGTAGCTTTCGTCGTAGAAGACACGATGCAGGGCCTTGGCATCGGCAAACTGCTGCTCGACCGTCTGGTTGATCACGCCCGAACCGCCGGCTTCACCCGTTTCAGCGCCGTCACGCTTTGCGAAAACAACCAGATGCTGAACCTTTTCCGCGAGTCGGCCTACCACGCGCACATCCATGTCGAACGCGACCTCGCCTTCGTGCGCATGGACATTCGCCCGGCCCAACAACTCGAGGCGGCTGGCTAGCCGGTTCGACAATCCTTCGCCACCGCGACACAATCGCGCCGCTATGAAGGATTACTTCGATATTCTCACCTTGAAAAAAGAGCGGCACGGCATCATCCAGCTCAACCGGCCGGAAAAGATGAACGCGCTCGCCCACAATCTCCGCGCTGAGCTGTTCGACGCGCTCAAAGACTTCGAAATGGACCCTGAAGTCAAAGTCATCATCATTCGCGGCTCTGGCCGCGCCTTCAGCGCCGGATACGACCTCAGCGGCATCTCCAAGACGCAAGATGACCGCGACTACGTGGAGAGCCGGAGCGGGTTGCCGGCAGTCGGCCCAATCCACCCGGGCCAGGGCCAATGGCCCCAGCACCTTCTCAGCGGCTATTGGCAGATTTGGGAGCTGACCAAGCCAGTCATCGCCCAGGTGCACGGGTACTGTCTCGCCGGTGGTACGGAACTCGCGACCATGTGCGACCTCATGTTCGTCGCCGAAGATGCCATCATTGGCTACCCGCCTGTGCGCGCGATGACCCCGGTCGACATCATCTACCACCCCTGGCACATGCATCAGAAGAAGGTGCGCGAATTGCTCTACACCGGCGATAGCGTGACCGGCAAAGAGGCTGTGGAAATCGGGTGGGCGAACCGCGCGGTGCCGATCGCCGACCTCTGCGCTGCTACCGAAGCCTTCGCCGAACGCATTGCGAACGTCGATTCGCCGATGCTCCAGATGACCAAGCGCCAGGTGAACCGGGTGTACGAAATCATGGGCATGCGCACATCGATGCAAGTCGGCGGCGACCTCCAGGAACTGGGCCGCGCCCGTCCCGGCGGCGCCGAATTCGGGCGCATCGCCCGGGAGAAAGGCTTGAAGGCCGCTCTCGATTGGCGCGACAGCCCGTTCCAGGACTACGCCAGTGCACCTGCAGGTTCGGCGAAACCGAGCGGAGCTGCCTGGTAGACGCGTGAGGGAGTTCGAGGATGCCCGAAGCGGGGGAGGCTTGATACACTCTCCCGTGGAGAGGTGTCCGAGTGGTTGATGGTGCCGCTCTCGAAAAGCGGTGTGGCGCAAGTCACCGGGAGTTCGAATCTCCCCCTCTCCGCCACTAGCACCAGGTACCGGAGTCCCGGCAAAACAGAAGGCCCGCTTTTCAGCGGGCCTTCGCGTTTGTTCCGTCGGTGCGGGCTCATGCGGAGCGGTGCACCAGCACGGTTTCGATCCAGGTGACTTTGCCTTCGCGGCGCTTGATGAAGTAGCGCTCGACGCGATTCGGCTTCGACTCGGCTCGGGCGGCGCGGAAGCCGGCGGCTTCGCGCTCGAGTTCGATCTGGCGGCGTTCGTGCAGCTGGGCTGCGAGGGCGGGGTGCAACAACGGATGGACGTGCATGGTTTTTCTCTCCTCCACGGCCGGTTCTCCGGCCTGTTGCTATTACATCTCGCAACGGAGGCGGTTCAGCCCGGCGGACGAGGGGGAGAGGGTCACCCATTGGGCGGAGAAACGGTTAGTTGTGTGAACAGTGCCACGCACTGAGAGCCATCTCAGGCTCGCGCTAGGCCCAATGCACGTACTCCGGGAAGTCCATCGGGATGACGCGGACCATCAGTTGCCGCGTCAATTGCATCTGGCCGAGATGCAGGCTCGCATGGGAGATATCTTCCACCAAGGCTTCGCCGACCGTCCGCTCGTCGTCGAGAACTATCGAATCAAGCAATGCCGGAGTGATCGTTTCGAGCGCTCGGCGTAGCTGGTCGCCGGTAGCCGCAATCCGCGCCAGTAGCTGGGCATCACGCATCACCAATGCATTCGACGATCCGAGTGGCGCTTCCCACCGGACCTGCTCTCCGGACGCGATCCTTGCCAGGTAATCCTCGAATTGAAGAACATGCAACACAAGACCGGAGAGATGAGGCGCGCCCGGCGCGGGCATCCACTTTAGGCCTTCGACGTCTACCCCTCGGACCAGGGCTGCCATGTCCGCATGGGCGGAATCAACAACGGAGAGCAAACCGCCGATCAGTGTCCGGTGGACACCTTCGCCCTGTAGTCCGTCGTTCGCGTTCATAGCTGTCATCTTCGGTGAGTAGCCGATTCGGCGTCATTTTGAGGTACGAAAGAGCCCGGGCGGGTGGAGCGGACACCCAGCACCGGGCTGCCCTAATTATCGGGCCGGAGACCAACCCGATGTTGTACTTTCGGGTACTGTTCAGGGCCCTATTCGGTCGGGCGCCAGGCGCACGAGAGGCCCGCTGTTGCGGGCCTCCGTGCGGGAACCACTACCGAATGCGTTCCGAGCGGAGCGCTTTCAGGAGTCGAGAGCGGGGCGGCCAGGTTTCGCCTGGCGGAGCGATTTCTCGCGTCGGGTGTGTGTCAACCGCGCCGTCAGCGCGCGCACGGTGGCGGTGATCGATGAACGCCTGGAGACATCAGTCGCGGAGTCGAAGCCGAGCCGGGTGCGCTGGCGGGCCTTGAGAGCGAGTTGCTCCTGGCGGAGTTCTTGAATGCGGGTGTGGCTATAGGGATCGAAGAGGGACATTGGTGCAACACCTCGGTGCCAGGATTCCCTTGCGGGTAGGCATATAGAAACATAGCCAAATACCTAAGTCAATAGTTGAAACCCTAACTGTGTGGCGGTCTTCACACTGCCGGGGTGCAACCATCAATCGCTAACTGACCGTCAGGAAGAGAACGCAAAAACGCCCGCCGGGTAACGCAAAACCTGGGGGACTTCGAAAGAAAATCGCGCCTAAAGAGTGGGCTGGAAAGACAGGGGGCTCACCCCAATAATGTCTTCGAGCGCCTCGCCGATATAACCCCGGACCGTGGCTTCCTCCGCCCGGTACCTCACCTGGTTGCCATCGCGGTCGGAAATGATCAGACCTGCCTCGCGCAGCATCTTGATGTGGACACTCACGGTCGGTTGCGACAGCCGGAAGAGGCTGGCGAGCTCCGTCACCGTCTCGGCGTTGTGATGCGGCCTCAGCAGTTCGAAGAGGATAGCGACGCGAGTGGGGTCGCTCAGCACCTTGAAGCGCATGGCGGCCCGCTCGCTTCGTTCGCGTCGCAATTCGATCCGTTCGTTGCTCTCGAGCCCGACCCCGAGCAGCGTCAGCCCGGGCAGCGCCCAGTACAACTGACCGGTGCCACCGAGGCCGAGTGGCACAACGACAAGTTCGCCCCGGGCCTTCGCAGCTTCGATGAGCGGCTTGAATTCGTCTTTATGGAGGAAGGTGTTGCCCGGCAGCAATACGCGCAGGTCTTCTTCCTGGCGAGAGCGCAGGGCGATCTCACGAGCCGCCCGTTCGGCGCCTGTCTTGCCGAAACTCTCCCATTGCGGTCGCATCATCGCCCACAGGTCCTTTATCAACTCAACGTACTGCTGCCGGTCTTCAGCGCTGGAACGGAGCAGGGCCAGCCGCCGATCGATCAGATTCCAGGTGGGCGCCGGCTCGCTCTCCAATGGCGGGGTAGGAAACGACTCCGCGAGGGTACGTTCGAGCGAACCAAGGAAAGCCTCGACGCTCGGCCCAAGGATCGTCCCGGAACGCCAACCGACCACCAGGATCTCGCCGAGTTCGCCGTAGCAACCCCCCACTGGGAGGTCATAAAGGCCGCGGTCGCCCCAGAATCGCCCAAAACGGCCGACCATCTCCGGATCGGCCTGGGAAACGTCCAGCACCCAGTTAGGCACGGTCTTCTCGGGGTCGATCACGTGCTTGGTGATGAGGTAGAGGCCGAAGTGAAACTCAAGGACGGGAGCAACGGCTACGCGCAGTTCGCCAACCGCCTGCACCGGACCGGATTCTGATGGCATCGTTTATTAACTATAGACCTAAGTCGTGTAAAGAGAAGGCCGAAACTTCATAGGTTTTCCACAATTGTCACTCAAACGAGTTTGGCGCAGGCCCAGCGGAACAGTTCCGACGCCGTCGGGTACGGGTGCACAGTGGAGGCGACCTGTTTCGCGGTCAGCCCATGTTGAATGGCCAGGCACGCTTCACCGACGATCGTGCTGCCCCTTGCGCACACGAAGTGCGCCCCGAGCAGGACGCCAGTCTCCTCATCGGCGATCACCTTTGCGAAGCCCTCCGGCTGGCTGGTCGTGCGAAACCAGTCCAACTCCGCCGCGTCTAGGCGGGCAACCTTGATCTTCCGTCCCGCGTCGCGCGCCTGGGCCTCGGTCATCCCCGCGTGGCCGACTTCTGGCGAGGTGAAGATGGCCCACGGCACGGTCGTCTCGGGGATTGGTTCACAGATGCCTGTCTCGATGTGCCTGGCGATGTGATGCGCCTGGTAGCCGGCGAAGTGCGTGAACTGAAACTTCCCGGTGATGTCGCCGGCCGCCCATAGCCCCGGGAGGTTGGTCTGGCCGCAAGCAGAGATGGTAATGAAACCGCGCTTGTCGCGTTCGAGGCCGAGGGCGCCGAGACCTTCGGGAACCTGCGGCATCCGTCCCGCCGCAACCAGCAGGTCGTCGAACTCGAACGTCTGATCGTTGGCGCGCACCGTGACGGCGCCGTCCTCAGCGCGATCCACCCGCTCAATCTTCGCGCCTGCGATGATCCGAATGCCCTCGCGCTCGAACAGTTTCGTCAGCTCCATGGAGACTTCTTCGTCTTCTGTGGTCGCAATCCGCGGCGCCGCCTCGAAGACGGTCACCTGCGATCCGAGTCGGTGAAAACTCTGGCCCAATTCAAGCCCGATCGGCCCCGCGCCAATGACTGCCAACCGCTCCGGCCGCCGGGCGAGCGTGAAGATCGTCCGGTTCGTCTGAGGCCGCGCTTCGGCCAACCCTGGGATTGGGGGAAGGCCTGGCCCGGTCCCTGTCGCGACAACCACATCCGTGGCACGAATGACCTTGCCGTCCACCCGCACCGCAGTGGACCCCTCAAACGTGGCCTCGCCCCAGTAGAGGTCGATGCCGTCGCCGCGCATCCCGCCGTTGGGGTCGGTGCCGCGCACCAGCAGCTGCGTCGAATGTACCTTCGAAACAACTTCGTCCCAGGCGAGTCCGAGTTCTCCCGCCTTTTTGGAAAGGTCGATAAGGGCCTTACTGGGGACGCAGCCATCGTTCAGGCATTCGCCGCCAAGGTGCGCGCGTTCGACAACAGCGACGCGTTTTCCGGTGCGGCCGAGGGTGCGGGCGATATTGTCGCCGGCGGAGCCATTGCCGATGACGATCAGGTCGTAAGTATCCAAGTGCAGGGTCCTCGCAGGTGGTGCTATGAGCCTACGCCAGCGATGGCGGGCAAGGGCTTGTCATCTGCGGGTGCGATTTCGTTACGCTTCGCAGCAACTGGCCTCGCCAGCCGGCGCTATTTCGCACTCCAGGTCGTGCCCTCCGGGCCGTCCTTAATCTCGATGCCCAGGTCGAGAAGCCCATCCCGCACCCGGTCCGCGAGTTGCCATTGCTTGGCGCTGCGCAGCTCCGTGCGAAGGCTCAGGAGGAGGTCGATGAACGGCCCACCCTCTTGTCCGGCATCGCTGGTCGCCTTCAACGTGAGGCCGAGGACACCGCAAAGCTCCCGCAGCAGGATTCGAGCGTCGGTGTTGTCGCCGCCCGCATCCGTAGCCCGGTTGATGTCTCGCGTCAGGTCGAACAGCGCCGCCACGGCCCTCGGCGTATTGAGGTCGTCCTCCATAGCCTCCACGAACGCCTCCCGGGTGGCCGAGGCATCGAGCATGGGGCCGCCCTTGCCTGAGACACGGAACGCAGCGTTCCGCAGACGTTCCACTCCGGACTTTGCCGCATCCATCGCTTCGTCGGTGTAACTCGAAGGGCTTCGGTAGTGGCTCGAAATCACAAACATGCGGAGTGCGTCGCCGCCGTATTTCTCGAGCGATTCCGCGATCGTCACCAGGTTGCCGATCGATTTCGACATCTTGTCGCCGCTGAGCTGCAGAAGGGCGTTGTGCATCCAGATCCGGGCAAACGGCGACTTCCCCGTGTAGGCCTCGGTCTGGGCGATCTCGTTCGTGTGGTGCGGGAAGATGAGGTCGGCGCCGCCGCCGTGCACGTCGATTTGCTCGCCAAGAGCGAACAGCGCCATCGCGGAGCATTCAATGTGCCAGCCGGGACGTCCGTGTCCCCACGGGCTCTCCCAACTCGGCTCCCCGGGCTTGGCGGTCTTCCAGAGGGCAAAGTCGAGCGGGTCTGACTTCAGTTCCGTGGGGTCGATTCGGGCGCCCGAAAGCAGGTCGTCGATGTCTCGCTTCGAGAGTGCTCCGTACGCCTGGGCGCCGAACTCCCGCACCTTGTAGTAGACGTCGCCGCCGGACTCATATGCGAAGCCCTTCGCAATCAGGCCTTCGATGAAACTGATGATCTCGGGCACTACTTCCGTAACTCGCGGATAGACGTGCGCCGGGAGGACGTTCATCTCGGTGAGCTGGCGGTGGTAGTCGTCGATGTTCTGTTCCGCGAGTTCCAGCATCGGCACGCCGAGTCTGTTTGCACGGTCGATCAGCTTGTCGTCGATGTCGGTGAAGTTCTGGACGTGCTTCACCGCGATGCCGCGCCAATCCAGGTAGCGGCGGAAGACATCGAAGACGATCGCATGCAGCGCATGACCTACGTGGCTCTCGGAATAAGGGGTGACTCCACAGACGTACAGACGCACCACTCCGTCATCGGCGAGCGCCGGAAGGAGCTCGCGGCGAGTGTTGCTGAGTGTGTCGAGGAGTTGCATGTGCCATCCAAAACCGGGAGTTGAAGCACCCATCTTAGCTGGTTCTCGTTATGAGGATCGGGGCATGACGAAGCGGAAGTCGGGGTATTTCTTAGCGTTACGATGCTCGTTCGTGGATTGCCCACGCCCATGCGATGTGGCACCCTGACGGCCACCTCTTGGCGGGGTGACCCGGTTTGAACGCCACCAACCCTCCCGGTTGGTTCGCCCGGCGCTCGGACCAAAACTGACTTATGAAAATTACCTCACGCGAGGAAACCCCCGCGTGACGGCTCGGCTCCCCGATGAGCCGATGCGCGTCACGAGCTGGCTGGCAGGCTGGGTCGACTATATGTTCGCCCTGATTCTGGTAGCTGGCCGATGGCTGCGCTTGCCGCTCTCCCAACCCGAACCTGACGCTGGTTTCCGGACAGCCTTCGCCCCCGCGATGGCGGATTCGTTCGCTCCGCGCTGGCACGATTCGGAGGATGACCAGTCTCGTAGCGGCCCCCTCGTCAAAGCCGCCGAAATCGTGATGCTTTCGATTTCGTTCTTCCTGGCGGCCCATTTGCTTTCAGGCGGAACACCGACCGCTTTCGCGCCGAACCTGAACCCCCTCAACCTGCTCTCCGAACACGACCGCGCCCAGACAACGCTGG
>JBDTNM010000063.1:0-13492 GCA_039933735.1 bacterium
CGGTCTGAATCATCGAGATGCCGTCCTGGGAGTTGCGGATCGCCTGGCTGTTGCCCTTGATCTGCGCACGCATCTTCTCGGAAATGCCGAGGCCGGCCGCGTCGTCGGCGGCGCGGTTGATGCGGTAACCGCTGGACAGCTTCTCGAGGACCTTGCCCTGCTTGATGCCCGTGAGGCTGAGGTTTCGCTGGCCGTTCAGGGCCGCGACATTCGTAACGATCGAAGACATTTCTGAGAATCCCCTTGTTTGGATCCCGCCGGGTTCCGTCTAGCGGACCGGCTCCTGCCCCTTTGGTGGATTTGGACAGGCCTGACACGTTGGTTATCGCGATAAACGTGGCCGGTAAGGGGTACAGACGTGGATACGAAAGGGGTACAAAGGTGAAGGAACGGGGGTAACGGGTGGCAAGCGGGGATATGGCAGGTGGCGGGAAGGTGAATCGCTCCCACACGGTTCTGCCCAACGGGTTCGATAACGCAAAATTCCGTTGACCTGGCCGCGGTTTCGGCCAACAACGAAAACGGGAGGCCCCATTCGGAGCCTCCCGTTTCACGGAGAGCGGCCTGTGTCAGACCGGAAACGTTACCGCTGGAGCAGCTGGAGGACGGCCTGCGGGGTCTGGTTCGCCTGGGCGAGGACCGAGACGCCGGCCGACTGCAGGATGTTCGAAGCGACCAGGTCGCTGGACAGTTCGGCGATGTCCGCATCGCGAATGCGGCTCTCGCTGGCGGTCAGGTTTTCGACGGCAACGCCGAGGCTGTTGATGGTGTGTTCAAGGCGGTTCTGGGCCGCGCCGAGCGTGCCGCGCCGGCTGTTCAACGTCTGGATGGCGCCGTCGAGCGCGCTCATCAAGTTGTGCGAATCCTGGATGGTCTTGACCACCTGGTCGCCGAGGGTGGTGATGAGGCCGCTTGAGCCGCCGAGCTTATAGGCGGCGGAGCCCAGGTTGTTGCTCAGCATGCTCACGAACTGGAGGGCGAGCGTGTCCGGCACGTTTGCGCCGACCTGGAGGGTGGAAGTATTTCCGGTGCCCTGGATGTCGAGCGTGTTGTTGGTGCCGCCGGTGAGATCGGTGATGACCTGGGCGGCGGTGCGGCCGGCGGGGCCGGTCTGCAGGGTAATAGCGATGCCGAGCTGGTTGAAGTCCAATGTGCGGGTCTCGTCAGCCACGAGGCTGGCGATGTTCAGGGTCTGCGAGCTTCCGTCGGCACCGGTCAAGGTGAGCTGCCCCGCTGCCGGAGAAGTGAACGTGTAGAGCTGAGGCCGGGCAGTGGTCGCCGTCATCGTGGTGCCGGTCAGACCGTTAATGGACAGGTTCTGGTTGCCGCCGACGGCCATATCGCCCAGGAACGAGCTCCACGTGTAGGCGCCCGGGTCGGTAGTGACACCGAGGCTGAAGCCGTTGCTGAACGTCACCGTGCCGGCGGAACCGCCAGCGATGGTCGAACCGGAGGCGAAGCCAGCCGCGGTGCCGACGAGCGTGCCGGTGGCGCTTCCGAGGCGCATCTCAAGGAGGCCGCCATTATTTACGAAGGTGTAGTCGCCGGCCGGGGCCGCTGCAAAGGTGACGGTGCGGGACGCGCCCGAAGCAAGGGCGTCGCCGGAGACGAGGTGCGTGGCGGTGACGCCAGCGTTGGCGTAACCGATGGTCTCGCCCTGGATAAAGTTCGTGCCGGCGACGCCGGCGGTGGTGCTGGAAAGCGCGCCCGTCAGGACTTTCTGTCCATTGAATTCCGTACTGAAGGCGATGCGGTCGATTTCGGTGCGCAGCTGGACAATCTCTTCGCCGATGCTGGTCCGCTCAGGGCCGTTGTCGGAATAGGTGCCGTTCGCGGCCTGGACCGAGAGTTCGCGCATGCGCTGGAGAATGCTGTGGACTTCGTCCATCGCGCCTTCAGCGGTCTGCAACATCGAGATGCCGTCCTGCGAGTTTCGCAGCGCCTGCTTGTTGCCGTTGATCTGGGCGCGCATCTTTTCCGAAATGGCGAGGCCGGCGGCGTCGTCGGCGGCGCGGTTGATGCGGTAGCCGCTGGCGAGCTTTTCGAGTGTCTTGCCCATTTTGAGGCCGGTCTTGGCCAGGTTTCGCTGACCGTTGATCGCGCTGACGTTCGTCATGATTCTCATTGTCTATCTCCTTGGGGGCCCGTGGCCCGATTGGGTTTCTTGCCCCTCGGTGAGAGTGCCGCTCTCCCGAAGAGTGTCTCTGTGGTGACTATCGAGTGAATGTGGTGGAGGTTGAGTGGCAAAACGGTGGACAGCATCGAAATAGGGGTTTTACCCGAGGCGATGGTTTTGCAACGACGAAGCGCGACTGGCACGGGTAGAATGCGCGGAGCACGGGAGCCGCAACTTTGAACAACGTCCTCGCAATGATCCTCGCAGGCGGCCAAGGCGACCGTCTCTCAGTCCTCTCCGAGCAGCGGGCTAAGCCGGCCGTAATCTTCGGCGGGCAGTACCGGATTGTTGATTTCGCGCTTTCGAACTGCGCGAACAGCGGCATCACGAAGGTCTCAGTGCTCACGCAGTACCGCCCCCGTTCGCTGGTGAACCACATTGGCGCCGGTCGACCGTGGGGGTTCGATACACTTGAAGGCGGCATCCAAATGCTGCAGCCGTACCTTGGCCGCGCAGACAGCGATTGGTACCAGGGCACCGCCGACGCCATTTACCAGAACCTGTACGTGATCGAAGAGTCCCGGGCTCGCGAGGTGCTGATCCTGGCCGGCGACCACATTTACCTGACGTCGTACAGGAACATGATCGCGTACCACCGAAGCCAGGCGGCCGACGCCACCGTGGCTGTGTATTCCGTACCTCGCGAGGAAGCACACCGCTTCGGGGTGCTGGATTTGGATGCCAACGGGCGCGTCATCGACTTTCAGGAGAAGCCCGCGAAGCCACGAGGCGCGTGGGCATCCATGGGCGTCTACGTCTTCAATAAGGACATTCTCGTGGAGCAGCTCCAGGCCGACGCGGATCGCGCCGAAGGCAGTTCTCACGATTTCGGCAAGGACATCATCCCGAGGATCTTTCAATCACATCGCGTGTTCGGCTACCAGTACCAGTCGTACTGGCGTGACGTCGGTACCGTCGAATCCTATTGGTCGGCCCACATGGATTTGTTGGCTGCGAACCCTTCCCTGAACCTCGAAGACGCTGATCTCAAGCTCCGGACCGCTGGCGCCATCATGCCCGCAGCCCGGTTTGGCAGTAAATCGTCTGTTCGAGAGTCGCTGATTTCTCCGGCTGCCCACATCAACGGTGAGGTCCTGCGTTCCGTCATTTCGCCGGGAGTGGTCATCGAGGAGGGCGCGGTGGTACGCGACTCGATTATCCAGCACAAATGCGTGATCCGGGCCGGGGCCACAGTGGACCGTTCGATTCTTGATAAAGAAGTAACCGTCGGACGTGGCAGCATCATTGGGTCGGGCGAGGATGTACCGAACTTCGAGCGCCCCGACATCGTGAACTCGGGCATCACCGTAGTCGGTAAGCGCGTGAACATCCCGTCCGGACTCACGGTTGGCCGCAACGTCGTTATTGGTCCCGGCGTCGGCGAAGAGTTGATGGACCGCGGGAATCTCGAGAGTGGCGCCACTGTCCATCCGACCACCATGCCTCTCCACTTGTTTGTCTGAATGCGGTTGTATTCGGTCGATGAGGCAAGGGGTCTGCTAAATGAGGTCGTGCCCGTACTGGCAGGCCTTCGCGAAGCATTCATCGAAATGCGAGCGCTCCGGGCTTCGGTCGCCACCCAATCTCGGGGAGCCTCCGGGGATGGCCACCTGGTCGCGGATCCGTGGTCGGATGATGGAGAGAACCGGGTCGAAGAACTGAACGCCCAAATGCAGCGAGCTGCATCAGCGTTGGACCGCTGGGGGATCGAAGTGAAAGACCCGGAGACGGGCCTGGTGGACTTCTTCCACCACCGGGACGGTCGCACCGTCTACCTTTGCTTCCATCTCGGCGAAACAACGATCGAGTTCTGGCACGAACTTTCTACCGGCTTCGCGGGGCGTCTTCCACTCTAGTCATCGAGCGGACGGCGATTACAATGCGCCGACCACGCCGAGGGACATAAATAACGATGACCACCACCTACGCCGTACGAGACATCTTCGTCGAAGCCAACGGGCTTCGGCACCATCTCATCGCCCGGGGGGCGCCCGGATCTCCCGTCGTCATGATGGTCCACGGGCTGGCTGGCCAGGCACACGTCTTCGATGCGATCGCCAACCACCTCGCAGCGAAGTATCACGTTTACTGCCTCGACGTCCGCGGGCGCGGTGAAACGGCATGGGGTCCGGCCGACAAGTACGAAGTAGACACGTACGTGGCAGACCTCGAGTCCGTGCGCGAAGCCCTGGGGCTGCAAAGCATGAGCCTCATCGGCACCTCGATGGGCGGCCTGATTTCCATGCAGTACACACCGAAACATCCCGAGCACGTGAGCCGCGTCGTCTTGAATGACATCGGCCCTGAAGTGGCGCCGGAAGGACTCAAGCGCATCCTCGAGTACGTCGGCGGCGCACCAGAGATGTTCGCGGACATGAAAGCGGTCATCCGCTACTACAAGGACCACTACGCACCCATGGTCGAGCATCTGCCGGATGATCAGATCGCAGACTTTGCACGCTATAACGTCAGGAAGAGCGATAGCGGCGTCTACGTCTGGAAGATGGACCCCGCCGTGCGCAGTGCGCCAGCGTCTCCCACCGCCGTCACACCATGGGATGCGTTGAAAGCGATCGCTTGTCCGTTGCTCGTCCTGCGCGGCGGGAAGAGTGATGTGTTGAGTTCCGACATCGCATCGAGGATGGTGGAGGCGGTCCCGGGTTCGAAGCTCGTTGAAGTGCCCGGCGTTGGCCATGCACCGATTCTCGTTGAGCCCGAAGCCGTCAAAGCGCTCGATGGCTTTCTTGCTGGCTAGTTCGGTTGTTGACAACCCCTCTCGCCTTTCATACCTTGATGCCCTCAATCAAAGAAGAATGCGTTGATCGGGAAGAGTAGCCGGTCAGGCGAGCCTCCAGAGAGCCGGGAAAGCTGAAAACCCGGCGGCGGCGCGACTGGTGAATGGGCCCGGGAGCACCGAATCCGAACCGTCCTTTGTCTGAAGGATTAGTAGGGTGAGGCGGAGTGGCACCGTTATCACAGCCAGGGCCTTCGCGGTTTGCCCCGTGGTGGCTGAAAAGTGTCCTTCCAGCGCGAGCCGGAAGGAAACAAAGGTGGTACCGCGAGAGCCCCTCGTCCTTTGATGGCGAGGGGTTTTGTGTTTCCCGGAATTTGGGGGCCAACTTTCGCAGGGCGAATCTATTGACCGAGACCATGGAGGGGAACACCGATGGCCAGGCAAGCGATATCAAAGGCTACCCGAGCATTTCGCCCGCCAATGGCGTCGAGTTCCCGGACGCGACCCATCAACGCCTGACGAAAGTCAACCTAGCCCATCATTCAGAAACCCAGTTAACGAGCGCGAAGGAGTCTTTGGAAATGCCAACAGCCACAGTGAGCGCCCACCTCGAAAAGCGAATCAAGGCCGTGCTCGACCAGCGGTCGATGCTCAAGCATCCGTTCTACACGGAGTGGACCACCGGCGAACTCCCACTGGAGAAGTTGCAGGAATACGCACGCCAGTACTACCACTTCGAGGCCGCCTTTCCGCGCTTTCTGAGCTCTATCCATAGTCGAACGGAGTCTGCTGAGATCCGGCAGCTATTGCTGGACAACCTGTGGGACGAAGAGCACGGCACCAGAAATCACCCGGCGCTCTGGCTCGAATTCGCGGCTGCGCTGGGCGTCTCGGCAAATGACGTGAAGACGGCCGAGCTGCGGCCCGAAACCAGCGCGTTGGTCGACCATTTCAACGCTACCTCGAAAGAATCACCGTTGGCGGAAGCACTTGGGACCCTCTTCGCGTATGAGGGCCAGGTGCCCGCGATCGCGTGGCAGAAGATCAAGGGCCTGACCGAGCACTACAAGTTCGAACCGAAACAATTTGAATTCTTTTCAGTTCACCTGGTTGCCGACATCGCCCACGCCGGAGCCGAAATGGACTCGATCGCTTTGGCCTGTGAGGACGAGGACGCGGTCGTGCGAGCCGTGGAAACCTCGTGCGACCGCTTGTTGTCGTTCCTCGATGGCTGCTACGGAAAGGCGGCAGCCTGATGGCAGACGGCGACCCTCAGTCGATCGAAGCCTGGAACACGACCGTCCGCCTGGCGGTGGCCGTCGGACGCCTCAAAATCGGTTCGAACCTCAAGGCGTCGGCGGATGCCCAGGCCAAGGCATTCGAACTAGCGGGTGTTGCCAGCGGCCTCATTGCCGAAGCGGCACTCCGCGAAGGTCCGGGACAGGCAGGCTTGCTGCGTGACGCACGCGGCGCACTGGCGCAGTGCCGTTCCTGGATCCACGTGCTCGCTGCCGTCACAAATGAACAGGACAGCGTCTTCGGCAACGAGCTCGACCTCGTTGAACAAGCGTCGCGCCAACTCGGCGCCTTGCTTCGCGCGTTGGACCGTGGCCCGCAACAAAGCAGCGGCCCGCGACCCCCGATGCGCCCACCGTCCGCCGGCCCTCGTCCGGGTGGCGGGCCGCCGCGAAACGCCGGAGGCCCTCGATGACTGAGCGCAAGCGCATCCTTACCGGCATTCGGCCGACCGGCGCCCTCCACCTGGGCCACTATGCCGGGGCGCTCGAAAACTGGGTGCGCTTGCAGCACGAGTACGAGTCCTATTTTCTCATCGCCGATTACCAGGTCTCCGACTACGCCGACGACATTTCGCGAGTTCGCGATTCGGTGTGGCAGGTGGCGCTCGACTGGCTGGCGGTTGGACTCGACCCGGAAGGAAGCTCGTTCTTCATTGAAAGCCTCATTCCGGAACACGCCGAACTGACCACGCTGCTGGGCTGGTTCTTGCCCGTCTCCATGCTTGAGCGCAATCCAACGCTCAAGGCGGAGATGGCCGCGATGGAGAACCCTGAGGACGGGAGCCAGGAGCGCAAGCCGGTGCCGGTGGCCTTTTACACCTACCCGGTTATGCAGGTGGCGAACATCCTCATGCCGCGGGCCCACCTTGTGCCGGTTGGCGAAGACCAACTGCCCCATATCGAACTCACGCGGGAAACGGCACGCCGTTTCAACCATCGTTTTAAAGACGTGTTCCCGGAACCAGAAGCACTTGTGGGCCGTGTCGCGCGGCTCGTCGGCACCGATGGCAACGCGAAGATGAGCAAATCACGAGGCAACACCATCGAACTGCGCGAAGACGCCGATTCGGTCGCAAAGAAGGTGAAGGCTATGTATGCCGGCCCCCCCCGCGGCGCATCGGATCCCGGCAAAGTTGAAGAGAACCCCATCTTTCTCTACCTGGACGCGTTCGACCCCGAGAGCACCGAAGTCGAGGAGCTGAAAGCGACGTACGAGAAGTCGGGGCTTCCCAACAAGATCCTGAAGGATCGACTAACCGACGTGCTCAACACCAAGCTTGCGCCGATGCGCGAGCGCAGGGCGAAGTACGAAGCGAATATGCCGCTCGTTCGCGAAGCCCTCGAAGCTGGGACCGCTCGCATGCGGAAGATATCGCGCGAGACGATGGAGATGGTGCGGGATGCCCTCGATATGAATTACCTGGGGCGCTACTAATGCTGCGGCCATCGCTCGAAGAGGCGAAGGTTCTCGCGAAGACGGCCGAAGGCAACCTGCTGCCGATCTATCGCGAAGTAACAGCCGACCTTGAGACCCCGGTGTCAGCATTCTTGAAAGTACGGACGGGACCATACTCGTTCCTCCTGGAATCAGTCGAAGGCGGCGAGCGGATGGCCCGCTACTCCTTCATCGGCACTTCGCCATATCGGGTCCTGAAGACCGGGCCGGGCCAGGAGTGTGATGGCGATCCGCTCGTCCCGCTGGAGCAGGAGATGGCGCGGTTCAAGCCTATCTCCGTAAGTGGGCTTCCGGCCTTCACCGGCGGAGCAATTGGATACATCGCGTACGACGCTGTGCGGCACTACGAAAATCGGGTTGTCCCTCCGGAAAACGACGTCCTCGGAATCCCCGAGGCCGTGTTCCTTTTCAGTGACTCCCTCGTGGTGTTCGACCACATTCATCACACGATCAAGGTGATCGCCCACTGCCGCCTTGACGGCGACATCGACGCCTCTTACTCACGGGCCGCCTCGCAGATCGAAGAGATTATCGACCGGCTTACAAACACGGTGTTGCAGCTGCCCGAGCAGGAAGTCGGTGAGGTGCTTCGCACGAATGAGCGCGGCGAGAGCAACGTCGGTCGCGAAGGCTACGAGATGATGGTCGAACGCATCCGTGAGTACGTCATCGCGGGAGACGTGATCCAAACCGTACCGTCGCAGCGCATCGCGCGGAGGACGGCGGTTCACCCGTTCAATATCTACCGCCAGCTTCGGACGGTGAATCCCTCGCCCTACATGTTCTACCTGGACATGGACGGCTTTCAGATCGTTGGCGCGTCGCCGGAGCTGCTGGTCCGAGTGGAAGACGGCCTGGTGGTCACCCACCCTATCGCCGGGACTCGGCGGCGTGGTGCGACTGCCCAAGAAGACGAAGCTCTCGCGGTGGAGTTGCTTGGCGACGAAAAAGAGCGCGCCGAACACATCATGCTCGTGGACCTCGGCCGCAATGATGTTGGCCGGGTCGCCAAACCGGGAAGTGTGCACGTCGACAAGTACATGGAGATCGAGAAGTACTCGCACGTGATGCACATCGTGTCGCACGTTTCCGGGCAGCTCGCAGCCGACAAGACGCCGTTCGATGCGTTTCGCGCCGTGTTCCCGGCCGGCACGGTCACGGGCGCGCCAAAGGTACGCGCGATGGAGATCATTGCTGAACTTGAGCCATCAAAACGGGGCATTTACGCAGGGGCGGTGGGCTACGCCAGCTTTGCGGGCAGCCTCGACACCTGCATCGCTATTCGGACGATGTTGGTCAAGGACGGGGTTGCGTACATCCAGGCGGGTGGCGGAATCGTCTACGACTCCCTTCCAGACGCGGAATACGTGGAAACAGTGAATAAGATGGGCGCCCTCATGCGCGCCATCGACCAGGCAGAAATCGCCGCCGCTGAAGTCAGACCCACAGCTTCGGCGGCCGGGTGAGCGACGAAAATGACCGATAAGAAGCCCGACTGCGTGTACGGCATCCTCGTCAGGGACGGGCGAGTGTTCGTGCGTGCAATGGACGGGCACTTCGGACTCCCGGGCGGGATTTTCCGACCGATGGCCGAAGATCGGAAGGTCGAACTTCGGGCGCACCTGTGGGATCAGCTTGGCATCGAGGCCCGGTCCATCTGGGCGCAGGGCGCCTTTCTTTATCGAAATCCTGACGACGACCGGGAGAAATTCTGCGGTTTCTACAGCGTCTGGGAATGGGACGGCGACGTGCCGGAACAAGCTGGACGCTGGCTGAACACTGACGAGATCGCGATGACGGCCTTGCCTTCCTCGCTGCGCATCCTTCTCTTTAGCGTCTTGCAAACTCAGGCGGTGAAAACCTCGTGAAACAGGACATCCGACTTGCAGCGCTACTCGAACGAGACGGACGACTGTTCCTGCTTCGAGCCGTGCCAGACGGCCCGTGGGAACTGCCGGGCGGCGCCCTGCCCATCGAAAACGACGATGTCGACGCTGAGATGGACGCGGTCCTTCAGCGACTCGGAGTCATGGCGCCGGCAATCGAAGAGGACTTCCTCCAGACGCACTTCATCCCCTCTGGCGATGGACAGATGGTCTACAACGTCTATGCCGCGACTGAATGGACGGGCGACCCTGTCGCTCCCGATGGCACAGGCTCCGGGTGGTTCACGCTCGAAGACATGCGGTCGGTGGTGATGGACGACCATGTCCGAAACGCGGTCCTTGAGGCCTACGGGCTGAGAGAGCCTGATGACGAGGATGGCAAGATCATGGCGGCCCTGGCCGGAATCGCCGAGACCTCTGGCCCTGAGCGGACGAATTCGCCGACCGGCGACCGGCGCTCCGCAGGGCTCGATGTGCTTCGAACCTTGCGCGGCGGAGGCGACCCGAATTCGTCCGCGGCACAGATGTTCAAGACCCAACCGGAGATCGCGGGCGACGTAATCGACTTCGCGCTCGGTGAAGTCTGGGCCACGGACGTGCTGGATCGTCGGACACGCAGCCTCCAGGTCGTTGCGATGCTGGCAGCACAGGGCCGCACTGGTGGGCCGTTGACTTCGCATATCAATGGCGCTCTCAACCACGGGGCGTCGCCCGAACAGGTCATCGAAACGTTGCGAATGGTAGCTGTCTACGCAGGCTTCCCGGCGGCACTCGAAGCCTGGCCGGTGATGGAGCGAGTCTTTGAGCAGCGCGGCATCCCGCGGCCGGGGAGGCTCGAATGAAGCGGGCCGCGCTGCCCTGCGCGCTCATCCTCGGCGGGCTCTCGGCGTTGCACGCGTACTGGGCCGGCGGCGGGACTGCCTTTGCTGAAGCCGCAGTCCCAACGCGCCCGTCTCGCAGCGAGGATGAAGCGGAACAGCCCCTTTTCGAACCTCCTCGCGCCGCCACCTTGACGGTCGCGTCTGCGCTCGCGGTTGGCGCACTCTCGGTGCTCATCACCGGATTCACGGGGCGCGGCAAACGTCTGACGCGCCTCGTCGCCCTGGCGTTCTCGCTCCGCGCGATGGGGGACTTCCGCTACGTCGGCCTCACGAAGCGAGTGAAAGGCACCCGCTTTGCCCGGCGCGACTCAAGAATCTACACGCCACTCTGCCTTGCGGTCGCCAGTTTGGCGAGGAGTGCGAGCCGATGACCGCCGTGCTCTGGGACCTCGATGACACCCTTTTGAACACGCTCCCGGGGCGGATGCTGTCGCTTTCGCACGCCTACGAAGAGTGCCTGGGTGCGAAGACCGATCCCGAGGCGCTATGGCGTTCGCATCGGGGAGGCTCGCTGGAGGACATGGGTCGTCGACTCCTTGGCGAGGCCGATTACATGCGCTTCGTGAACAGTTACCGCGACTTCTACTACAAGCTTGATCGGCGAATTCAGCCGTTCCCGGGCGTGGTCAGTGTTCTCGAAGCTTTCGAAGCAGCCGAAGTACCGATGGCTGTCGTGACTTCGAAAATCGCATGGGGCGCGACCGAAGAACTGACGTCCACCGGACTCCTCAGGTTCTTCCACTCCGTCGTGGGGGCCGACGACACCGATTCCCACAAGCCCGACCCGGAACCCGTCTTCGAAGCGCTCGATCGCCTTCTCATCGAAGCTGACGAGCGTGTGCTGTTCGTGGGCGATAGCCCGGCCGACATTTGGGCCGCCCGAAATGCCGGAGTCAGATCGGTCGCGGCGCTCTGGGGCACGTTAGACGCTGAATTAGTGCTGGATGCGGTTCCGGACCACACGGCGAAGACGCCAGGCGAAGTCCTGACCCTATTCGCTGAACGGGCGGGCACCTAAATGACGACGAAGCTGGAAAAACAGGTCGAGAACGTCGGCGTTCGCTTCTACCGCTCGGGCGGAATTGAACTCGTTCTCGTGCCGCTTCTCGAAGAGACGGCGAGCTTCACGCGTTCGGCCGGCGACGGTTACTTTCTGGTATCCCTGATGGGCGAACCGGGAAGCGCCTATCCATTGAATCTGCGCTCTGCTGGAGTTCTTGAGCCGGACTACCTTGCCAGCAAGTTCAGACTCGACCGGCGAGGATATGGCTGCACACCGGAAGAACTTTCGGCAACGTTGGAGTTGATCGCGGACGACCTGGCGCACGAGGAGGGCATGGATCGATGACCACCGTATTGATCGATAACTACGACAGTTTCACGTACAACCTCTACCAGTATCTGGCCGAACTGGGCGCGGATGTGAAGGTCTTCCGAAACGACCAGATCACGGTGGAAGAGATTAGGCGCCTCCAGCCCGACCATGTCGTGATTTCTCCAGGCCCCGGCGACCCGGACGACGCCGGTATTTCGCGCGATGTCATCCGCGAGTTCGCGGGCAAAGTCCCGGTCCTTGGTGTCTGCCTTGGACACCAGTGCATCTTCGATGTCTACGGTGGCACCGTCGCTGGAGCTGGCGAAATTAAGCACGGCAAGACATCCGTCATTCACCACGATGGCAAGGGTGTCTTTCGGGATATCCCGGAAGACTTCGACGCCGTCCGCTACCACTCCCTGGCCGGGACTCCGGAAACCGTCCCGGCGGAGCTCGACGTGACCGCCCGTTCCGAAAGCGGCGTCATCATGGGGGTCCGCCACAAGACCTTGAAGGTCGAAGGCGTGCAGTTCCACCCGGAGTCGATCGCGACTCAGAACGGCAAAGAATTGCTCCGGAACTTCCTGGAGATGGAGGGCGGGACGTGGTGATTCAGGATGCAATTCGGGCGCTTGTTGACCGCGGGCCGTTGACGGGCTCGGAGGCCGCATCGGCCCTTGAGGAAATCATGACCGGCAATGCAACGCCAGCCCAGATAGGCGCGTTCCTCAGCGCCATGCGCGTCCGTGGAGAAACCCCGGAAGCCATCGCGGCCGGGCTGACCGTCATGCAAACCCATGCCGAAAGCTGCCAGATCGAAGACGTGATCGACATCTGCGGGACCGGCGGCGACGGCGTCGACACGATCAACGTCTCGACCGCGGCGGGTTTCGTGGTTGCGGGCGCAGGCGTGCGGGTAGCCAAGCACGGCAACCGCGCTGCGTCTTCCAAATGTGGCAGCGCCGACGTCCTTGAGGCCCTTGGTGCGCGGATCGACCTCGGCGGTGAGCAAGTTGCGAATGTCATTAACAGCTGCGGCTTCGGTTTCCTTTTCGCACAGCGTTTTCACCCGGCCATGCGCCATGTCGGCGGGCCCCGGCGCGAAATCGCCGTGCGAACAATGTTCAACATCCTAGGCCCACTTTCGAACCCGGCGCGGCCGAGAGCACAGCTGGTCGGCGTCGGCTCGCGGGTGATCGGGCCGACGGTGGCAGAGGCATTGGCGCTGAGAGGTTTGGGGCGGGCGATGGTAGTCCATTCGAACGACGGGATGGATGAAATCAGCCCGGCAACCTCTACGCATGTTTGGATGGTTGGCGACGGCTCTGTGACTGAACAGGAAATCTCTCCGGGAGACTTCGGGCTCAATGAACACCCACTCGGGGCGGTGGCCGGCGGCGAAGCACCTGCCAACGCTGGCGATATTCTGGCGATTCTCGATGGCGCCGAAGGCCCCAAGACCGACTTCGTCCTCATGAACGCTGCGGCGTCTCTCTTCGTCGCAGGGTCAGTGGCAGACTTCTCATCAGGAGTAACGAAGGCCCGCGAGTCTATCGCCTCGGGACGCGCGCGGGAGGTGCTCGACCACTACATCGTGCTCACGCAGGACATTGGCCGTGGCTGAGCCGACGATCCTCGACACGATTATTGCTCGCAGGCGGCTCGATGTTGCGGAGGCGAAGGCCGCCCGCTCGGCGAACGACCTCCAGGTCGCGCTGGCGAACGCGCCCGAGCCGATCGATTTCG
>JBDTNM010000064.1:0-13207 GCA_039933735.1 bacterium
GCTGGATGGCTTCGTACGGGCAGGCTTCGGTGCAGAGGCCGCAGTACATGCAGATACGGAAGTCGATCTCGTAGCGGTCGATGTTGCGGCGGCCTTCCGCGTCCTGGCTGGTAGCGACGAGGATGCAGCCATCAGGGCAAGCCTGGGCGCAGGTGGAGCAGCCAGTGCAGCGTTCTTCGAACCAGAGAAGATTCGTTCGCGCATAGACGGGCACCTGGCGGACTTCGTTCGGGTACTGAATGGTCGCGACGGGGCGGAACATGCTTCGGAGAGTGAGGCTCATGCCCTTCGCGATGCCACTGCCGTATGCCATGGGAGGAGTCTAGCAAGTGTGGTTTGTGACCACAAACACAAATCGGCGCGGCGTGTTATTCAGGAAGCCCCGATCGAATGTCCGCGAGGTGGCCTTCGCAGTGTCCGGCGATGATAAATAGGAGCGCACGCACCGAGACCGGGTTGCCGCCGGCGGTTCCGAAGCGGTCGAGCATGGCTTCGGACATGGAACCGAAGAAAAGGATCGTCGCTGCCCGGAGCGAAAGCAGTTCGCCGATGATATTTTCGAGCGGGCGCTGGTTCGCTTCGGAGGAGGCGACATAGAAGTCCTGTTCGAAGGCCTCGATCGGCAGCGTGTCGCCGCGGGAGAAGCGGAGAGCGCGGTAGTTGAACATGCGCTCGAAGTCGCAGAGGTGGACGAGGATCTCCTTGATGGACCATTCGCAAGGCGCTGGGCATTCCGAGGCCAGGTCGTCGTCGAGGGCGGAGAGCACAGAGATGTCGGCGGCCTGCATGGTCAGTTGGCTGATGGCATCGTCGTCGGCCTTGACCACGTAGTCGGCGAAGTACGGGACGTATTCGGTGAAGTCGGGGCGGCGAGTCATTGCCCACAGGTTAGCTGAATCGCGCGCTTGGGCTCAGTCGAATCTGGCCTCGGCGGATAAGAACGGGCACAATCGCGCGGATGCTGAAGGAAATGACGCCGGAGATCCGTGAGTTTCTCGCCGAGGCGAAGTGGCCGGGAGTGCTTTCGACGCTGAACCCGAAGGGTGCACCGATCACTTCGGCTGTTTGGTTTGGCCTGGATGGGGACGCGATCATCATTTCGACGCCGGCAGCGCGGCCCAAAGCACGCAATGCCCGAGCGGATGCGCGCGTTTCCTTCATCGTGGATACGAAAGAGCGGCCTTACAAGGGTGTCGCTATCGAGGGAATTGCCGAAGTCATCGAAGACGGTGAACGGCAGTCGATGCGGACCATTGCCGAGCGGTACCTCGGTCCGGACTTGCCTCCGGCGATGGAGGAGCGGATTGCGGCGACCGACCGGGTGATGTTGCGGATAGTGCCTCAGCGAATCCGGCCGTGGGGCTTCGCGTGATCCGGGCGGTGCTTTTCGACCTGGGCGACACGGTCTTCAAACTGAATCCGATGGCCGACGTAACGGATGAGTACGCCAAGTTCCTTGGCGGCGAAGGCGTCGCTGATTCGGAGGCCGAGGCAGTGCGCGTGGTTGAGTCCCTGCGGAAGTACTGGGCCGGATACGGCCGGGGACAGCTGGAAGAATTGCCAATCGCTGAAATCGCCAGCCCGTTCATCGGCAGTGATGCCCGGGCTGACCGGTTCGCTGCGAGACTCGATGCCCTCCTGGCGGAAGCGGATGTGGCGCGCTGGGAAGCTGGCGCCGGGCGGGATGAACTGTTTTCGGCTCTGCGGGCGGCCGGCATTCGGGTTGGGTTCGTCTCGAACACCCTGACGGCGCCGGATTTGATGCGCGGGCGGCTCGAAGAGTTCGAACTCCTGCATCACGCCGAGGTGGCAGTATTTTCGGTCGAGCACCGGGTGAGGAAACCGAATCCCGAGATCTTCCGGATTGCGCTGCGTGGGCTTGGCCTGGAACCAACCGAGGTGGTGTTCGTGGGGGACAGGGTGCGGGAAGACGTGCGCGGCCCGCAGTCGCTTGGAATGCGCTCCATCCTTACGCACGAGTTCCGGCAGGAAGATCCAGCGGATTCGAATCCGTTCGGAGTGGTCCAACACCTTTCCGAGGTTGTCGGGCTGGTGACCGGCTGACCGCCTAGCACTGCCAGTGGCGGACGATGTCGTTGTGGCCGTGACAGGCGAGTTCGTAGGTCGACATCTGGACCAGGGTCATAGCGAAGACGATGACGATCAGGAAGAGCGTCGCGAAGGCGAATCCGAGGCCGTTGAACCATTTCCCCGCTACGAAACCAATGGCCCCTGACGCAGCGAGCAGAGCAACGTGGAGATAGATGTAGATAAGGTCGCGGTGGCTGGCTTCGTGGACGGTGTCGACTTCGGAAACGCCGACGAGCAAGTGCATGGACGCGACATAAATGCCGACGAGCGCCGCCAACGCCAGAAGGGTTACGCCGAGTTGGAGTGCAACCGGTTTCGTTCGATGCGGGGTGTACTCCACGGCGGGAATCTAGAGGCAGCACCGGGACTCGCGCAAGCGAAAGGCCCCGGAGTTTTCCGGGGCCTGTTCGGACCATACTTTTGCGGGAAACCTAACCGATCTTGGCCTTGATCGATTCGATGATCTCGTCGACGGCGGCGACGCGCCAACCGGCCCAGACGTCGCTTTCGCGCTGCCAGGTCATGTACTTCTCGCGGGCCTTGGCGCGCTCGGCGGCGATTTCGTCTTCGGAGGGCTCGTGGCCGATTCGAGCGGCGATGCCAGCGGGGGTCATGTCGCCGAGAACTTCACGGGTGACATGAATCTGCTCGTTGGCCAGCTTCGGGCGCTCGATGAAGTGTGTGATTTCGTTGTGGGCCTCGTCGTAAATAACGTAGACCGGGATGGACTCGAACTCGCCGTCCTTGAGGTACTCGGCGATCATGTCCTTGTTCTGGTCGCGCTCGAAGAAGCGCATTTCGATGCCGGCGGCTTCGGCGATCTTCTGGGCCACGCCGGCGCCTCGGTACACGTCCGGGCACCAATCTTCGCCGATGACGACCATGTGGTGCGGGCCGTTTGGCCGGGCCGCAAGTTCCTGCAGGGCGGCTTTCTGCTCGGCGCTGACGGTCAGGCCGTTGTAATTGTTCTCGAAGAGTTCGCGGTTCTTGATGCCGCTGTCGAGGTACTGCTGGAAGGTCTTGCCGGTCTTGAAGCGGTCGAGCGTGATAACAGATTGGGTTGCTGAAGTCATAGAATCCCCTTGAGTGAGTTGCAGGTTGCAACACAGCCTACTAGGCGTGGAAAGGCCTCACAAGGCCGCGCGCTCCTCGGCCTTCGCCTCGTCCCAAAGGGCGTCGAGGCCCGCGACGTCGAGGTTTCGAAGGTCGACCCCGGACGATGCCGCCAATCGTTCTACCGTGCCGAAGCGGCGGCGGAACTTCGCATTCGCTCCGCGGAGAGCCTGTTCGGCATCAACGCCAAGGTGGTCGCCGATGTTCACCAGTACGAACAGGATGTCTCCGAACTCATCTGCCTGCTCTGCAGCGCCATCCGCGTGGGCGAACTCTCCGATCTCCTCGCGCAGCTTTTCCAGCGGGCCCTCGATATCGGGCCAATCGAAGCCGACTCGACGTGCCCGGCCCTGGATCGACTGGGATGCGGCCAACGCAGGCAGCGAAAGCGGCACACCATCGAGGATGGAGGCGCGGGGTTTTTCAGCCTTCTTGAGTTGTTCCCAATTTTGATAGACCTCTTCTGAGGTGGAAGCCGTGCCATCGCCGAAGACGTGCGGATGCCGGCGAATCAGCTTCTTCGCAATGTGTTCGACGACATCCGCCAGCACGAAGGAATCGTTACGGGCGCCGACTTCTGCATGCATGAGTACTTGCAGAAGGACATCGCCCAGCTCTTCGGTAATTGACTGTGAGTCATCGCGATCGATGGCCTCGAGGGCTTCGTACGTTTCCTCGAGGAGGTGGGGACGAAGCGATTCGTGCGTTTGCTCACGGTCCCAGGGACAGCCATCGGGCGCGTGAAGCCGGGCGACGACGTCAATTAGGCCGTCCATGCGGCGGAGATCGTCCAGCGCCTCGATCGGGGGAACAAAAAGCGTGTCGAGGTAGCCGAAGGCGCGGTGATCCAATTCGGCGAGGGATACCTTGCGAATGGCCTCCGCCGGGGTGCCAAGGGCGCTCAACACGGTCACCTGGTGGTCACCGGGCAGGAATTCCAGGAGGGAGAGTTTCAGAGCGCTCACGGTTTCCCGGTCGTAAAGCTGGTGAATGAGCGCCGGTCGCCGCGGGTCGATACGCAGGCCGGTCGCGTCGCACACCTGGAGCGCGCCGAGATCGAGGCGCAATGCGCTGGCGGCCAAATCGAGGAAGCTCACGGCCGGATAGACATGCGCCGCAACGCCTGCTTTCTCGGCTGTGGCGAGGAGCATGACCACCGAGCGTTCGGCGAAGAGGGGATGTCCGGGTACGGCGAAGACGACGTCGCCAGCTACCGCAGCTTGCATCACCCGTGCGGCGACGGCCGCATAGACATCATCGAAACTGGAGCCGAGGCCGTAGAGGTCGTCACAGTCGCTTGCGCCAGGCGCCAGGGAGAGGGCGGACGGGTGGTGGCGGGTCCTGAGGATGACCGGGAAACCGGCGGCGAGAAGCTCACGCGTTTCGACCGTCACATGGCGAGGGTCACCCGGGCCGAGGCCGACGATGTGGATGGTCATTGGAAGGCCAGCATAGCGGCGCTATTCGAGCGGGACGATGCCGCGGGCGCGCAGGGCGGCGATGTACGTATCGACATAATGATTCGCGGAGACTCGCCAGGAGTAGTCGCGGCCCATAGCGTTCTTCTGCAACCGGGTCCAGGCTTCTTCGTCACGGAAGGTACGGACGGCACGTTCGAAGGCGCCTGCGAAGTCGACCGAACTGAATTCGTCGAAGAGGAAGCCGGTAGCCAGTTCCGGGTGTTCATCGAGGTCGAGGATGGTATCGGCGAGGCCGCCGGTGCGACGGCCGATGGGGATGGCGCCGTAGCGCATGGCGATGAGCTGGCCGAGCCCGCACGGTTCGTAGCGGGAGGGCATGAGGAACATATCGCAGCCGGCGTAGATACGCTGCGCCAGGCCCTCATCGAACCGCGCGACCAGGCGGATGTGGCTTCGGTGCTCTTCTTCGAGGCGACCCAGCTCGTCCTTCAGCCACTTATCGCCGTCTCCGAGGACGACCAGCTGTGCATGTGCCGCGATGATCTCCGGCAGCGCGCGCAGGACGAGGTCCACGCCCTTCTGTTCCGTGAGGCGCGTGACCATCGCCAGGACAGGACCATGAAGGTCGGGCAGCGTCAGTTCCGCACGGAGGGCGGCTCGATTGACGTCGCGCTCCTCGATCGTACTGAGGTCGAACTGCTCCATGATGTGGGGATCGGTTCGAGGGTTGAACTGGTCTTCATTGAGGCCGTTGAGGATGCCCACGAGTGCCTCGCCGCGGAGGCCTAGGAGCGCCTCAAGGCCTTCGCCGTATTCACGAGTGAGGATTTCTGCGGCGTACGTCGGGCTGACCGTTGTGACGATGTCGCTGTAGTAGATGGCCTGGGCGAGGAAGTCGTTGAGTTCGTCTGGGCCGCGATAGCGCAGGTTGTGAATGGTGAAAACGGAGGCCATGCCGCGCAAACGCGGGTGGCTCCAGGAGAGGCTGCGGAGGGCAAAAGCGAGCGGCGCCGTGTGCCAGTCGTTGATGTGAAGGATGTCGGGCACCCACTCGTCGTGCTTCAGCATCTCGATGACAGCCCGGCAGAAGAACTGGTAGCGAAGTAAATCGTCAGGCTCGCCGTAGACGCTAGCCCGGTCGAAGTAATGGGCCTCGCGGACCAGGTCGACGGGTACGCCCCCCGTGCCCTCGACCGTGGCGATTTCGATGGTGCGATCCTTCCCCGGAAGGGGCACGACGTACGAGCGGCGCTCGGCAGTGGCATCGAAGGCGGCCGCCGCCGTCCGATGGGCGGGGGCAACGACGCGGACATCGTGGCCGATCTGCAGAAGGCGCTGGGGCAGCGCGGCGGCCACATCGGCAAGGCCACCGACCTTCGAGAATGGGTCGACTTCAGCTGAAGCGAACAGGATTTTCACAGGGCCGCCTCCCCAACGAGCTCGCGCTCTATGGCATCTCGAAGTTCATTTGCCGCGGCGGCGCGCCAGCGAGCCTCGCGACGGATCGTGTCTGGCGGCGAGCCGAGGACAAGCGATCGCGAAGCGTTGAGCACGACTTCGCTTAACAACATAAATCCGCGGTGGATCATCGAAAAGTCCCACATTGGCCGGCGGCTTGCCCACCAGAACTGGCAGCTGTGCAGCGCCGGGTCAAGCTTCTCAGTGGCGATGGCTGCGAACTTGTGGGCCTCGGGCGTGTTCGCATATTCCCGCGCGGCGGATTCGAGAAAGAGGCAGTGGTCGACGTACTCCCATTGCGCGGCGTGAACGGCATTTCCCGGCGAGTTCCAGAGCGGGAATGGATTGTCGGCCGCGATGTCTTCGTCGCTGGTACTCCAGGAGGACGGCCGGGGAGTGAGCACTTCGCCAGCGGGAAATGCGTCGACGATCGCGCTTGGGAGGGCCATCTCGACCCGGTTTGTTGTCTTTTTCGATTTCTGGGCGAGAAGCGCGAGGGCACCATCGAGGAACTCGGTCTCCCAGTTGGCGATGTGGTGGCCGAAGGTTTCGGCGTCCATCGCCGTGATGACGTATGCGTCCGAATTGCCACCGACCCGGGCGAGGTTGCGGACGAAGTCTTCCGGATTCGTTCGGCGGAACGAGATGTCGTTGCTGCGGACGTCATCCCGAAAGAGCACGGAGAGGCGTTGGCCATCGACCGCAACGCGGTGGATTCGGTCGGTGGGCCATTCCAGCGGACAGGCGACACCGCTCACGATCACCCAATCGTGTCCTGATTCCGCCAGGCCCGGCACGATATCGGAACTGAAACACATTTCTGGAGGAAAGAACCCGCGGGGGGCCCACGCCTGCCCGAAGGCACCGCTGTTCGTAGCCGCGTTCGTCGCTATGGCTTGACCCCTGAGTCGCTCGGGAATGAGCGGCAGGATGGGGTGGAACTTGCCGGAGCCGACAAACTCGATGGTGCCTCGTTCGGCGAGGGCCTTGAGCGAGTCAACGATGTCCCCGAGCCCGTGTTCGAGCAACAACTCCGTCAATACGCCCTGGACGTTGACCGCGACGCGGGCGCCTGGGCGGCCATGCAGGACCTTCAGGAGCGGGCGATACGATTCATTCGCCACCTTCACCAGGACTTCGTGGGTTTGGGTGGGCGGTTGGTAGAAGTGCAGGAGGAGGCCCCACTGCGTCACTTCGCAAGCACTCCGGGTGCTTCGGCCGAAAAGAGGCGTGGCTCAATTCCCGGAAACGGATTGTCCAGGTACTCCAACTCGGACAGTTCGGCAGCAAAGCCGGCTGACTGCGATTCAATGCCAGCGGCGATGGCATCGAAGCGAGCGCAGTGGCTGTTGAACCGTTCGATCGCGTAGTCGTGTGCCTGGCCGGTTGTCATCAGGAATTGCCAGTCCGAGGCCTGCAGCAGGAGGAGCTCTCGGGCTAACTGGCGTGTCGCCTCGGTGTCATGAGCGAGGAGCGCCTGGGAGCGCTGCTGTCGGCGGTAAATCTCCGGCCACGTCCATGCTGTTTGGTCGTTGAGCCAGGTGCGATGGTCGCCGCCGGCGCCCCACGAACCTTCGGGCAATTCGATGGAGGCGACGGGTGGGTCATCGCGGACGACAGATTCCGCCGTCGCGAGCCTGACCTCGGGGTCGACAGCGAGATTGGCGATCACGTTCTGGAGCCATTCGACGCCTTCAAGCCACCAGTGGCCGTATAGCTCGGTGTCGTAGGAAGCGAGCAAATTGCCCCGTTCCTGGGCGCCGGCTTCGTAGAGATGCAACTCGTTTTTGAGCAAGCTTGCGAAGTGGGCGGCGTGTTCGCGCGCTTTACTGGAGGCTGCGGCGGGGTCGTACTCGGCCTTATCGCCAAGTTCGACTTTTGATCCGGTGACGCGCCAGTAGTGGAGCCCGGACTGGGGATCCTTTTTGTGGAACTCGCGGTAACTGCCGTCGCCGGGATAGCCGTGTTCGGCGGACCAGACCTGGAGGCCGGTCTGCTCGTTGCGGGCCATGACGGCAACACGAGAATCGCCAACCCAGTAGGGGCGGAACGTGGTGCCGCGGTGGGGACCGGCGTCCGCGGGTCGGCGTTCATTGGGCTTCAGTGGCGGATAGGGGCCGACCATGCCGCCGAGCGCTTTGCCACGAGCGGTGCCGCCAGTGACGAGGTGTGTCTCGACGAAGAAGACCTGGATCCCGGCTTCTTCGAGAAACGTTTCGAGCCCGGGCTTATACGCGCATTCAGGAAGCCAGAACGAACGGGGCGGCCGGCCGAAGTTGCGGATGTGCGAGCGGACGCCCGTCTCCACCTGGAAGCGAACGGCAGCGTCGTCTGCGAGAAGCGGGAGGTAGCCGTGGGTCGCCGCGCAGGTGGCGATTTCGATGTGGCCGGAAGACTCCAACTCGGCGAGCGCGCCGAGCACATCGCCCGAGAGGGACTGCCAGAGCGATTCAATTTCCGAGTATCGAGCCAGGTGGAAATTGGCGGTTTCGTGGAGTTGGGTGCCGACCGGGAAGCGAGCGACGTCGCTGCTGGATCGCTTCAGCTTCTCGCTCAGGTATTCCTGGAAGTGCTTCTTCACGAGGGGGTCGGCGAGTTGTTCGGCCAGGATTGGCGTCATGTTTATCGTGACACCGAGTGACCCATCGACCGACGAACTCAGCGTCCGGAAAGCCCGCACGAGCGGCAAGTAGCATTCGAGGAGAGCCTCGTGAATCCATTCCTCACCGTGGGGCCAACGCCCGGCGAGGCGGCAGTACGGAAGATGGGTGTGCAGGACAAAGGTGGCGGATCCGGCCATAAAGTTCGTTCCTTCCTATGCCCAGTGTGCCAGTTGGGGCGCGAACGGGTCGTGAAGACCGGGATGTTGGGGCAGAACGCGGACTGAATAGCCCATGTTGCCGCCGCCGCTGAGCGGTATTTCGCCGCGGAAGGTACAGAGCCCATCTTCGGCGCGGCTTACGAATGTGAGCGGCGCTTCGCCCGTCTGCATCAAGCTTCCTTCTGGGCCAACGGCCCCATAGATGGCGTCCACCTGCAAATCCGATGGGGCAAGGTCGCCGGGATGAATGCGGGCTTCCACGGCAATATCCTGCGACTCCGGAGCGACTCCTTCGGAGAGGTCGCAGATCCTCACCGAGGACCATGAAGCGGCGATGCGGTCCAGGGCGCCGGCGAGGTCCTTCGCCATGGCCAAACCATCGGCCGTGAGCCGTTGCCAACTCTCCGCCGCCGGTGCATAAGCGCGGGTGGCGTATTCGGCGACCATTCGACTGGTGTTGAACACAGGCCCGAAGGCGGCGATCGATGCCTTCATCCTGGCTACCCAGGCCCGGGGAATGCCGTCGTTGTCGCGCTCATAGAACGCGCGCGTGATTTCGTTCTCGAACAGGTCATAAATCGAGTTTGCGTCGAAGGCGTCTTGCGCCTCGGGGTCATCGTCGACGCGGTCGCGGCCGACGGCCCAACCCAGGCCCGGTTCGTACGCTTCCCACCACCAGCCGTCGCGCACGCTCATGTTGATTCCGCCGTTGGCAAAGGCCTTCATGCCGCTGGTCCCGCTGGCTTCCAGTGGGCGGAGAGGCGTGTTCAGCCAAAGGTCACAGCCCTGGACCAGGACTCGGGCGAGTTCAAGGTCGTAGTCCTCCAGGAGCACCAAGCGGTCGCGAAATTCGGGGCGAGCGCTAAGCGAGACGACTTCGCGGATGAGCGCCTTCGCTGGTTCATCGCGAGGGTGGGCCTTGCCGGCGAAGATGAACTGCACCGGGCGGTCCGGGTGGTTCAGGAGTGCCGCGAGCCGATCCGGGTCGCGGAAAAGGAGCGTTGCTCGCTTGTATCCGGCGAAGCGGCGGGCGAACCCGACAGTGAGTGCGCGTGAATCCAGCGCCTGACCGGATTGTCCGACCGACATCGAAAGGCCACGGCTCATGAGAGCGTCGCCGTGCTGGCGCCGGGCTCGCGAAATCAGGCGTTCGCGTTCGCGTTCGTGAACTCGCCAGAGTTCGTCGTCTGGCATCCCGGCAATTTTCGTCCAGTCGGTATTCACGGGGTCATCGCGCCAGGCCGGGCCGATGTAACGGTCGTAAAGGTCGCTGACATCGTGGGAAACCCATGTCGGCAGGTGGACACCGTTTGTCACGGAATCGATTGGCGTTTGTTCGATTGGGATTTCCGGCCAGGCCGATTCCCAGAGACGCTGAGAAACGCCCCGGTGCAGCTTTGAAACTCCGTTTCGAAACCCGCTCAGGCGGAGGCCGAGCATGGCCATCGAAAACGGTTCGCTTTCATCGTCGCTGTGTGTTCGCCCCAGGCCCAACAGCTTTTCGCGGCTGAGGCCCATCGCACTGCCGTACTCGCCGAGATACTTCATTACGAGGTCGGGGCTGAACAGGTCGATGCCTGCCGCGACGGCGGTATGGGTGGTGAACGCCGTAGCCGCTGCGACCGGCTGGCGGGCCACTTCGAAGGAAACGTTCGCGTCCTGCATGAGTGTTCGGATGCGCTCGAGTCCGAGCAGTGCCGAGTGGCCTTCATTCATGTGACAGGCGCAGGGATCGAGGCCGATCGCGCGCAGGGCGCGGACCCCGCCAATCCCGACGACTATCTCCTGCTGAATCCGCATCTCGGTGTCGCCGCCGTAGAGGCGAGCGGTGAGCTCGCGGTCGCCGGGACTGTTGCTTTCCAGGTTGGTATCGAGCAAATAGAGCGGCACTTTGCCGACATCGAGGCGCCAGACTTCGGCCGCTACTGTCCGTCCGTCGACTGGGATGTCGATTCGCAGCCGCCCGCCGCTCGCGGAGTCGACAGGCTGAAGAGGCTGCTTGGTAAGGTCGATGAGCCGATAGACTTCTTCTTGCCAGCCATCCGGCCCGAGGCGCTGGTGGAAGTAGCCGTTGCTGTAGAGCAGCCCGACGCCGACCAGCGGCAATCCCAGGTCGGAGGCGGATTTAAGGTGGTCACCGGCGAGGACGCCGAGGCCGCCGGAGTAGTTGGCGAAGCTCTCCACAAGGGCGAACTCAAGCGAGAAGTAGGCGATCGGCCGCTCCCGCGACGCGCCAGGAATGGTGATCAGCGGGTCGCGGGCGAGATAGGAGTCAAAGCCCACCATGACGCGTTGAAGGTGGGAGAGAAAGCCGTCGTCATCCGCAAGTCTCGCCCAGGTTTCTCTGGGCGTGCCTTGTAAGACGGCGACCGGGTTGTGATGGGTGGCATGCCAGCGCTCGCCATCAATCCGGGCAAAAAGTGCCACGGCATCGGTGTTCCAACTCCAGTAGAGGTTGGCGGCGAGCCGCTGGAGCGGCCTCAGTGACGGCGGCAGTGGGGGTTCGACGAAAAACGTTCTGGACGCGTGCAGGCGCATCACCCAAGTGTAACCTGCCAACGCTACGCGCCGATGAACCGCGCGTTGTGGCGATGGAGAACGCGTGAGAACATTCTGCGACGGCCGATTCGGTCAGTTGGGAAACAGTCGCTGAATGGCTTACCGGGCCGTCCTTTTCGATATCGGAGACACGTTGTGGCACGCCGCCGAGGCGCCGCCAGCGTCGGAATTCAGGCGTATCGCGGCCGAGCGGGCGAACGCGTACCTGGCCGCAATCGGCCATACCTACGACGACCCGCCGCTGGCGGCGAGAGTCGCATGGGACGCGCTCGAGGACGCGATGCGCCGAGCGCGCGCGACGGACCGAGTTGAGCCGAATTACGCCGCGATAGCACGAGCGGCGCTGGACGCCGTCGGCCTATCGCTCTCACTGAACGAAGCCGGCGGACTGATGGAAGCGATCTACGTGTCCGGGCCGGAGGGCGGAAAGGCCGCATATCCCGGAGCCCGTGAACTCCTGGAAGAACTCCGGACTCGAGGTTTCCGCCTGGGCATCATCACGAACCGGGCGTTCGGTGGAGAACGCTTTCGCGAGGACTTGCGTGCGGCTGGCCTGGACATTGGCTGGGACGCAAACGTGATTTCGGTGGAAGTCGGCTATTTGAAGCCACACCCGGCGATTTTCGAGAAGGCGCTCGAGGAATTGGGCGTTAAAGGCATCGAGACGGCAATGGTCGGCAATTCGCTGGCCGAAGATATTGCCGGTGCACAGCCGTTCGGTATGGCGACCGCGTGGAAGCGTTCGAAGCCAGATGCCGAAGGCGTCAACCCGGATTTTGTGTTCGAAGCAATAGACGAGTTGCTCAGTTGGGCACCGTTGATGGAGGCCGCCAGTGGTTGAGCAGCGCACATGGGGCGGCCGTTTCGAAGGCGGCATGGATCAACTGACACAGGAATACACCGCCGGCATGGACCGCGACTTCTGGGCGCACGACATCGCCGGGTCCATCGCGCATGCGCGAATGCTCGGCAAGCAGGGAATTATCCCGGCCGAAGACGCGGACGCGATCATCGAAGGTCTCGGCGAAGTGCTGGCGGATTTCCGGGCAGGGAACGTGGTCTGGCGGCCGGAACTCGAGGACATCCACACGCACGTTGAGTCGCTCTTGCGGGAGCGCATCGGCGCGGCGGCGGGCCGTCTGCACACGGCTCGTTCGCGAAACGACCAGGTTGCGTTGATGAACCGAATGGTCGTGCGCGAAGCCTGCGAGATTGCCATTGAGGCCAGCGCCGCGTTGATCCGGGTGATTTGCGACCTCGGCGAGAAGCATGCCGGCGATGCGATGCCCGGCTATACCCATGTGCAGCGTGCCCAACCGATTACGCTGGGGCACCATTTGCTCGCCTATGGCGAGATGCTGCTGCGTGACCGGGAACGCTTCGCGGACTGCCGCAAGCGGGCGAACATCTTGCCGCTCGGTTCGGGCGCTCTCGCTGGGTCGCCGTACCCGTTAGACCGGACGATGGTGGCGCGTGAACTGGGATTCGACGCCGTTTCGAGAAACAGCATGGACGCCACGGCGGACCGCGACTTCGTGGCTGAATTCGCGGCGGCCTGCGCGATCACGCAGGTGCATATCTCGCGCATGGCCGAAGACATCATCCTCTGGGCGAGCGCCGAGTACGGATTCGTGACGTTGCCTGACGGCTTCGCGACCGGTTCGAGCATCATGCCGCAGAAGAAGAACGCAGATGTCGCCGAATTGGCGCGCGGGCGGACCGGGCGGGCCATCGCCGAACTGGT